>DAISHP010000085.1:0-6999 GCA_036822475.1 Bacillota bacterium | reverse complement strand
GTCGGCACGCTGGTTTTTGAAGCGCCAAAAACCCAGGTCTTACTGTGTTTTAACCACCTGAAATAAATTTACTTTGCACTTCGGAGGGAAAGTTGGGTTTTGAATCGGAACGTATAAATACCTTCCTCCGCTCCAATGTACTGCACACCTGAGGGTTGACCCCAGAGCACGGCCTGGCCGGTGTGCGCCGCCGGACCGGGATTGATCGCGCTGCGTCACCGCGGCGTGATGGACCCGGCCGTAACTAACCTCAGGCCTGGCTCGCCGCGGGCGCGTGCGGAAGCCCGGAGCGAAGCGGAGGGCTGTAGCCGCCCGCAAGAGACAGGTCGCCGAAAGGATGACCGTTTTGCCGGAAGCTTCCTCTGGGGAATAGGGTACCTACTTCGCCCGGCCGGGGCCATGACGCCGCGGCCCCCGGGGGAAGGGCGCGGCTGCGCTGCAGAGGGAGGACCACTGCGCCTTCCGGATCACCCGGTACCTAAGCCCGCCCCCTACCGGGACACCACCGCTGCGGTTACGTCTGGGGAAAGGGAAGCGGTGTGCCTACGAGCGGGCCGTTGCTCGATGCGCGGGGTGCGGCTGCGGTGGTGGCCAGGTGGGGGGCGGGCGCCGGGGGAGGAACCTAAAACTGGCCGGAGTGCGCCGACCCAGAAAGCTTTGACCCCGAGTAAAAGTATAGATTGAAGCAATCAAAAACCGTTATAAGGAAATGTAAGCGTAACGAACGAGCTAATCCCAAAAAGATAAAATTTCATCGTGTCTTTGCCTGTTCCTTGTCAATAGCTTTATATTGCTCAATTGTTTGCTCAAAGCCATTATTTAAACACTGCCTAAAAGCGTGGCTCACTTTTGTTGGACCAAAAAGCTGAAATGATTTACTCCGGTAATGAGTGTTGAGGGTAAACATTAACCGTGTAAGATCAATATAATCAGCTAACGAGCCTTCGTTTAGTTCCAAAAAAGGGAAGAGTTTGCCGTTAAGCATATGTAGCTCTTTATCCCACCCCCGCTCGGTAAAATAAGGTAAGTATTGGCTGTAAATTTTACTCCCCGGCACGGGAGTAAAAAGCATGGGAATGATCGACCCGACTATTTCCGAAACAAAAATGATTGTTTTTACCACCTGCTCAATTTTTTCTTCCGGCAATCCGTAAAGAACAAAGGCATTTACCTCCAGGTTACGGAGCCGAAAACCCGCCTTTTCGGCCATTTTTGCGGCTTTCACAAAACTTTCCAGCCGGACATGCCGCCGGCCAAATTTAAAGAGTTCCTCTTCATCAACACTTTCTAAGGGCAAATAAATTTTTTCAAAATGGGCGGCTTTCATAAGCTCAAGCAAACGAAAAGACCGGGCCAGTCCCCGCACATCCAGACCTTCCGGCGCATGAAGTCGAAAAGGTGCTTTTCTGGCCACCAACAATTCTAAAATACGCTGGAAGTTCTCCTCGTAATTATCCAGCAAGGCATCAGCATAAAAGGCAAATTCACGAATGCCATAAGTTTCATATTTAAAATACATTTCATTTACCACATCTTGAGGATCACGGTGGCGTACAAACTTTCTCCCCCCATTAAGAATGCGCTGGGCACAGTAGGCACAGTTATACCGACAGCCCCGGCTGGGCGTAATAATTGCATAGTCAGGAGGATTAATATAAAAAGAGAGGTCCGGCCAAAGATCGCTGGCTTCTTCAACTTCCCCGACCACTACGAGATCGGCAGAGACAAAACTGGCCGCATGTTCGGGAACAAGGGTAGGATAAATTCCGCCTAAAATGATCGTCGAACGGGAGTCAAAATATTTTTTTAGCCTGGTTGTAAGGTCCCGGACAGATTCCCACCAGTAGGTCATCACTGCCGATATCCAGATCTCATCTGGCGGATTTTGAGAAGTGAAGCCCTGCGCTTCAAGCCAGTCTTCAAATTCCCACCACGTTTTTCCGAAGTGATACTTAAAAAGAGGTAACTCCTCTTTGCCTTTGCGCACTATCAATGGACGAATGGGAGATAGAGGTTCTTTCCCTGGCTGATCATATTTTTCCTCTGGATTAATCCGGTGCTTGGGTACTTTCCGGCTTACCCGGGTGGTTTCCAGGAAATCGAAAAGCTCAACCCTTTTATAACCATATTTTTTTAGTAACGCCCCGATGCGCAAAAGTCCTGTAGGCTGACTCCACTGGGCCCAGTACTGGGTATCGTAAACAGGGGGGTTAATGAGTAAGGCGGTTTTCTTTTTGGGATCGCCGGATAACATATTTAAAGAAAAATTTTTTATAATTTTATGCCCCATTTTGGATACCCTTCCCCAATTTTATTCGATTAAATTTTAGAAAAATTTTTTATGACCTCTTGACATCATGGTATCATAAGGGTATATTTAAATTAATCCAAGTCATCTTGGAGGTGGATGGCCCGTGTAGGGCCAGCGTGAAAAGCCTGGTGAAAGACCACCTGGCTTTTTCATTTATAAGAAGACTTTTCCGTAACCAGAAATTCTCCCTGTATAGATTTGGCAGTTGTACTTGCCTTTTACGGCTGCGCAAATCTCATCGCCAAAGTTCCGCTCCAATTTAGAAATTCTTCCTTTTTCAACTAAATACTCCTGCTTTAAAGGATAAGCCAGCAAATCAGCAATTTGCAGACCGGCAATGTTGGCACTTTTTGGCTTGAGTTTAATCTCTTGACTGGTTAAAGTTTTTTGAAAAAACGACGGTTCCCTGAATTGTGTTCCTGATTCATACAGATTCCGATATGCCTTTTTTAATTCTTTATCTTCAGTCCCACCCCGGCTCTCCGCCAAAACATCCCCTTCCCCGCCAACAAAGTTTAAAAAACCACAGTACCGCTCGAGGAGGGCAGCCAAACAATAATGGTAAGGATGATAGGCAAATTCTCCATAACGTAATACATGGGCCATTTTATCAATAACAACTAAGATCAGCTTATAATTCTGTTTTTTAAGAAAGGCCAATAAATCCCCATTAAAATTTTTTTCTTTTTCTGGGTCCTTCAGACGCCAGAAAGGGCCGCTTTTATTGATTAATTCTCTGCGGTGGAGAACAATTGGATCATCAGGATTATAGGGGAAGTGGCTCTGCTTAAGCTTTTCCAGTTCGGGATAAAACACAGTGCGATAATACTCACTTTCAATGATGAGGCCCAGCAACCCCAAATACCGCTTATCATCCTTCCTTAACTCGGGATAGTGATTAATTGGCAGTTCTACCCTTTCTTTTCCAATGATGAGCTGTATCTTCCGTAATTCCTTTTTTCCGTATGAGTGGTCCCCTGACTCATCTACATAAAGACGGTAACGTTTTTTCATGCTTCATGACCTTTTTCAAGAAAGTTCAGCTAAAGATTCCTGGATTTCTTTTAGTTCCGCTTCCGTAATGCCCCAGACCTGGGCAGCTAATTGATCAATTTTCTCCTCAATTGCAAGCAACCGATCATCATTGCCTTGCTGTGCTAAAGAATGAGCCTGCTTTGATAGGTTAGCCAAAGAAAGGTGTATTCTGTTATCCGCATTAAAGGTGGGAATAGAAAGGTTATTTAAAATGTGGGGGTTCATCTGTATTTCAATTGCATAGGAAATCACCACATAACGTGCTATGGCAGAGTTAATTATTGAGCAAAAATAATGCGCCTCAATATCATTATCAAAGGAAACTAACATTAACTTATGATCTGGAATTATACATTTACTTTCCCTGGAGGTAACAACGGCAGCGGTCAAAGATACGGCTTGCTCCCGCCACACCACCTTATACGGAGCAAATGTATATTCTCCTACATTAAACATAGAGTAAAAAGCGCCCGTCTCAACTACATCGCCATTAGCGCTTTTGCGCGTAAAATACCTTTTAAAAGCGGCGCGCTCTCTTAAAACCTTTTCAAACCGCTTCAAATAGCCGTAAGTTTTCGGATGCCGGGCGATCATTTCCTCTTCAGTAATCCCGCGCCTTTTCACCGGGTCCTGCGTCATAATGATATAAGCAGAAGGTTTAGCGCACCACTTCTGCACGTCCCGGCCCCGCAAAAGAGGGTATAAAAGATCGGGTTCGATGGCGGCGGTAACGTTTTCCACCTCACGTTTGGCCCCTTCGGTGATGTTGCTGATCACCACCAGCCCATCGGGCCTTTTGGCAACAATGTCCACCCAGTAAACGCCGTTAGCGCCACCTGAATTGACACCTTCATGAGCCCGGTAGGAAGACCTTCCCAATACCTTTTTCACTGCTTTAATTGCTCTTTCTTTGCCGGTAAGCCAGGGTGATGTGGGATCAGCGGAACTCACCGGTTCGGCCACAAACTGCTTAACTTTCACGATTTTTTCTACGTCTTCCCAGGCGAGTTCAGGCGCGATCCCTTTTCCGGCAGCCGCTTTCTGCCAGTAGCTATATTGCACAGGGTATCTGTTCGGCAGGCCTTTTTGTAAAATTATGATGCTGGTGCGGTTGCTCGCCCCTTCAAAGGGCTGTAACTCCGAAAGATCGTCCACAAACTGCACCCGCACCGGTCCATTTTCACCCAGGACAAAGCGCCGGAAGCCCTGCCCTGCGCCGGAGGTTTTAAAAACCGACTGGGTAATGACGAAACCAAGCTTGCCCCGTGGTTTGAGATAGCGGTCCATTGCCACGTAGGTCAACAACATAGAGATATCTTTTTTACCCTTGCCCAAAATGGTATCCATTCCGCCGTGCGGGAAAAGGCCGTAGTGCTGCCACAGCAGTTTGGTGTCCTGCCGGTATTCTTCCGGCAGGCTTTCCCAGTTCACCCAGGGGGGATTACCCACCACATAATCAAACTGGTGCTGATAAAACAGCGGTGCAAAGGCGTTTTTGATAATGCGCGCCCAGATCCCGTTTATGCCTTGTTGAGCCAGTTCGCATAATTTCTGATATAACTCTTCCACGATCAAAATATCCCGTTCGTCTTTGCTTTCCAAAAGGGGGAAAGTCTGCAGTAAGCGCCTTCTAAACTGCTCGTTAGTTAGCCGCATTTTAACGCACTCTTCCAAAAGATTGGCTAACTGGTCTATATACCGGGTTTCTAACAGTGAAGACGGAAGGCTAAAGGTACCGACGGAAGTTTTAAAAGAAACGCCCGGCTGCAGTGCCTTGAGGGGGTTCTGCTCTTTGCTGGGCGTCAGGATGGAATCCGCCAGGTAGACGGGAATATCCACCTCGCCCTTCCGGTGGGGCAAAAGGTCGCCGATCGCCAGCAGGTAATTGGTGCGGGCAGAAATAACCGCCAGAGGGTTGAGATCAAACCCCACTACATTTGCCAAAATTTTTTCCAGCACCGTACTTTCCGGAATCATTTTTTCCAAAGCGTATTCCCGCATGCGGCGAATGGCCAGCACCAAAAAAGTCCCGGAACCGCAGGAAGGGTCGAGAATTTTTTTGTCCAGCTCACCGCGGAAAGAACCGGCCTCTAACTGATTTAACAGCCTTTCGGCAAGCCAGTCGGGAGTATAGTACTCGCCTAAATTGTGCCGGAGCCTGGCCGGCATCAGTTGCTGGTATAGCTTTTTTAAAAGGTCGCGGGTATCTTCCGGGTCCACGTCAAGGGTAACGAGAGAATAATTGGCTAAGGCACTGATCATTTCCCGCAAAGCCCTTTCCAGCCCCTCATCCCAAACCTCCAGATACCAGCTAAAAAAGTCCCCCTCCAGAAAATTTTTCAAGCCCAAATCTTTAAAAATACCGCCTTCTTCTAGATTTTTGTGCAGGTATTCTTTCAACTTATCCGCCGGATAACTGGCCACCTGGGCAAGCCCGGTGCCCAGATTACGGAACGCATAATAAAAGATTACCTGCATGGCCAGCAATTTTATAAAGGTGGCATAATATGTGTGCAAAGCAAAAAAGAAAGGCAGTGCCTGAACGTTCGTTCTATTTATGCCAAAACGCCGCGCTAAACTGCTGATATCCAGCTTAGAGGAATTTTCGGCGTAGCCACAGATCTCGCTAAACTGGCGGGCCCACTGGCTAAAAATAACTTTTACCCGGGGGCTTTTTCCCTCGATAAGGGCGTTATAAAAACCGCTTACCGCCAGCCGGGAGATGCGGGTATTTTCTCCGAAATCCCGGACCAGGTTATCGACAGTGACGGCGATCTCTGTGGCTAAGGCGCTTAAATAGCGCAAAAAGCGCTCGGTGGAGGCCACGCTCACCGGCAAGGGATCGTCTTCGGTCCAGCGCCCCTCTCGATAACGGGCAAAAATGTAAAAGGTACCGTCTAAAACCACCCCGGCCAGGCGTTCCAGGTGATGGCGTTCTGTTTGGTGTAATTCTTCTATATATTGTTTTACCTGATGAAGGGCGTGGCGGTTGGTGCGGGTGTTGTTGCGCCTGTTTAACGAGCGGGGCGGCTCGTATTCAACTACTAACCGGTTATACACGGTATCGGCCCGGCCGATGATGAGGGTCTTTTCGTGCTCGGGGCGAAAATCAATCCCCAGTAAACGGCTGAAATTCTCGAGCACCGGCGCCACGAGATGACGGAGTTCCGCTTCGTTTTTAGCCTGCTTGCCGGCAGCCTGGATAGTTTGGGCAATTTTCGGCGCCTCTTCTTTAATGATCCGCTCCGCTTCGAAAATATCTAAACCCATAACGATCCACTCCCACGTTAAAACTGCTGCTGACGGTAAGCAGGTTTTGGAAAGATTATTTTTACCGGCTGCCGGTAAACGGCATGGCTGATTAACAACTCCCCTTTGCCTAAGCGGGTCATACTCATTTTCAATTCATCATCAAGAAAACGGTAATCCGGCTGGGCCACTTCGGCTGCGCCGGTACGCCCCAAAATTTTCGTGGCGGCATTGCCGGTAACGCGGTTATGCACGGCGCTCATAAACTGCTGAGCAGAAATTAAAATTACACCCAGTGAACGGCCGCGCTCGGCTATGTCCAGGACCTGCTCGGTGATCGGGGAGGTCCGGGCGCCCCCCGGAGCATATTTATTTAACTCGTCGACAAAGAAAATAATTTTTTC
>DAISHP010000084.1:0-7091 GCA_036822475.1 Bacillota bacterium | reverse complement strand
CCCGTATCCTTCATGATCGTTTACACGTCGGCAAAATCCAGGTTAATCAGCCCAGGGACGGCAATTAAATCCGAAATGCCCTGTACCCCCTGGCGCAGAACGTCGTCGGCAATGCGAAACGCCTCGATAATGGAAGTATGCTTATCAATTACCTGCAGTAAACGGTCGTTCGGAATGGTAATTAAGGTATCCACCTTGCCCCGCAGGTTTTGAATGCCCGTCTCCGCCTGGTTCATGCGCTTGCGGCCTTCAAAAGTAAAGGGCCTGGTAACCACCCCGACCGTTAAAGCGCCTACCTCCTTCGCCACTTCCGCCACCACGGGCGCCCCCCCGGTGCCGGTTCCCCCGCCCATCCCGGCCGTTACGAATACCATGTCCGCCCCTTTTAAAGCCTGCAGAATTTCGTCCCGGCTTTCTTCCGCGGCCTTCTGGCCGATTTCCGGGATGCCGCCGGAGCCAAGCCCCTTCGTTAACTTGGCGCCGATCTGAATTTTCAGGTTGCTTTGGACCAGTTGCAAGGCCTGGGCATCAGTATTGACGGCAATAAACTCCACGCCCCTTAACCCGGCCTGGATCATCCGGTTCACGGCATTATTCCCGCCGCCGCCAACGCCGATTACTTTAATGCTGGCAAACTGATCGGTTTCCAGTTCAAAGTCAAGCACGAAAAACCCCCCCATTGTTGATTAAAAACCACCTGGATTAACAATTTTTTAGCAAACTGACGAAGCAATCAACCAGTTGCTTTAAAAGATTCAACAAAAGGTTAATTTCCCCTTTTTTCCGCCAATAAATTTTCCCGGCCGGCTTCCTTTTTCCGTTTCCTCCCCATTAGGCCACTTGCGCTTTTTCTGCTTTCTCCCCTTGTCCCTTTTTGCCTTTACCCCTTTTTGCCTTTGGGCTTTCCCTATTTCTTCAACAAATGGCGCCGGATAATGGCCAGGTTTTGAAATAAACGAACGCCGAAAGCAACCACCGCCGCCAGGTAGAGGTCGATCCCCAGGCGTTCCCCGACAAAAGCCAGGCCGGCGGCCAAGAGGGCGTTGCTGAAGAAGCCGGTAAGAAAAATGGTGTTATCAAAGGTATCCTCCATCCCGGCCCGGATTCCCCCGAAAATCGAATCCAGGGCGGCCAAAGCGGCCACCGAGAGGTACTTGGCGTAAGCGCCGGGAAGCAGCAACGGAATATTTAAGCCAATCAACACGCCCAGAGCCAGTCCAAATATTGCCAGCCAGAATCCCAGCCACATAATTTCACTTCACCTGCTTTGCACTGGTTTTGCGTACGTATGCTGACGGGCGCCGGTATAGGCGGGGACGGTCAGTTTATCGTGGGTCAAAATGTCCACCCGGACGCCCAGATCTTTCAAGGTCTCGGCTATCCCGCCCGGAATGCTGAGCGCGGCCTGCAAGGCATCGACCCTGCCGATGGCCAGTACGTGGTACGGGGGAACCACCCTGGTCAGATTAATGTTGATAAAGGGAGCGGCAAAACGGATTTCGCTGGTGGCCACAATTCTCTGCCCGTTGATGGAAATGGCTTCCGCCCCGGCGGCGCGCAATTCATTTACGATGCGCAGCAAATCTGTGTCGCTGATGACGTATAAACTCGCCGGCCGGCCGGTCTGCCGGAGCAAAGGCGGGTTTTCCAGGATAATTTCGACCCCGGGCCCGCTGACCGCCGTCAGGCCGGCGGCAATTTTCGCCTTCTCCAGTTCCCCCTGCATTGCCGCCTGCGCCTGTTGCTGCCCCCTGGTTGCCTGGGCAAGTTTCGCCTCTAAATCGCTGACTTCGCTTTGCAGCCGGGCCTTTTCCGTATCCAGCTGGTGCAGTTCCGCAGCCAGCTCCTGGGCCCTCCCGGCGGGCACCCCCTGCTCAATCCGGCTGGAGACCCGGAATTGAAAAGTCAGCAGCAACCCCGTGATCAGGGCAACGAGGGTTACGGAAATGTACATGGGCCATTTCATGCGCTGTTCCCCTTTGGAAGAGCATCTTACTCCTCGCGCGGGATCTCTTGCGCCTCCGCCGGCACGGGCTCCGCCGCCCCGGTCACCGGCCGGGCGTAATCAAACCGGATGCTTCCGGCGTAGGCCGGAATCGTTAAGTTATCGACCCGCCGCACCCCCACCTGAATCCCCCAGAATTTCAGCTGGTCGATAATGCCTCCCCGCATTTGCAGGGAATTGATCAGATTATCCTGGTTCCCAATCGCGGTGATGACAAAGGGCGGGGTAAGCCGGTAGCTTTTATTCGTCAGGATCGTCGGGCCGACGCAGCGAATTTCGCTGGTGGCCAGCAGCCGCTGGCCGTTAATAGCCAGCGCTTCCGCCCCGGCGGCCTTTAGCTCGTTAAGCACATTCAAGACATCTTCATCGTGCAAAACATATAAATTGGGGTTTTCGCCGGGCTGGACAACCACATTGCTGTCGTTCAGGGTCACCTCTACTCCCGGACCGGAAACCGCCATCAGGCCGGCCTCCATGCGCGCCCCGTCCAGTTCCTCCTTCAGGGGGCCCAGCTGCGCCCCGGCAGCGAGCTGGTCCAGCTGGGCGCGCAAATCGCCGACCCGTTTTTTTAAAGCGTCGCGCTCCTGCCGCGATTGGTTTACCTGCTCGACCAGGGCCTGCTTTTGTTGCACGGCAGGGGATTTTTCCACATCCCTGGTGATCCGGAATTGAAAGGTCAACAGAAGACTGGTGGCCAGTCCTGCTAAAAACAGGGCCAGATGATAGCTTTTTAGCTGACTGCGGACTTGCAACGGCAACTCCTCTTTTTTTAGGAATTAGGGGTCTGGCACAAAGAAAAGTCTATCCATATCTCTTTGTGCCTTAGTGCCTTTGTGCCTGCTTAACTTTGGACAGTTTTAAATTTTACGACCGGCGCTCCCGGCTGGGAAAGATCAATGTATTCGATCTGTTTCCCTTTCAGTTCTTTCAAGATTTGCACCAAAAGCGCACCCTTTTTCGGTACATTTTCGGGCTCGCCAAGACTGCACCGGGTTCCCTGGAGGGTATACAAAACAAGCCGGTCTTTTTGTTCCAGGCTGACTTCCGACAGCTCGTCCACCAGTCCGGCGGGGAGGTTCCCGATCACCTCCAGAACAACAGGCAGGCGGTCGTTTTGAACGGGCTGGCCGGGCGGCGGAAGATCGAAAGTCAGGCCGGTGACCACCGGCAGACCCTCTTCGCCGATGCGCGCCTGGCGCAGATAAATGCCGTCTTCATCGACGGCAATAAAACCGTCTTTTGCCGGCAGCAGCGCGACCGGTTTTCTTTCGACAATTTTGATGTTGATCCGGCCGGGAAAATCCCGGTCGAGGTGCACTTCCTTAACCGCCGGCAGCAGCTTAATTCCGGCCGCAGCCTGACCCAAATTAACCTTAAAGATATTGGTGCCCGTAGTCAAGCCTGAATGACTGATAATTATTTCCGGAGTCAATTCCCGGCATCCCGCGACCGTAATTTCCCGAACGGTAAACAAAGGCGAAACAAAAAGCACGTATGCCGCCAGCACAAGAAGGAAGATAAAAAAAATTGTTTCGCCAAAATTTAGCTTCCGTCTGCCCATATTGTTCCCTGTTTAAGCCGCCATTACCGCAGCCATTTTTATCCATAACTCCTTTATATTATATCAGTTAGTTAAATGCTTGTCCAATATAAGGAACCTGGATAGGGGACAGAAATCAGGGAGGCACAAAGTTTTCCAGGTACAAAGGCACAAAGTTTAATCTTCCCGATTTCTTTGGACCTTTGTGCCTCTGTGCCTGGGTGCCTTTATACCTCTGCCTTGAAAACAAAAAATTTTTCATTCTCTCCTGGCGCCATTTTAGCGGGATGGGGGTTTACTTCCTTCCTGATTCCTAACTCCTGATTCTCGTTATCCTTGCTCCCAAAGCGTTATACTTTTGTTCAATGCGCTCGTAACCGCGGTCGATATGTTCCACCCCTTCGACGATGGTGCCGTTTTCAGCCGCCATGCCGGCCAGCACCAGGGCCGCCCCGGCGCGCAGGTCGCTGGCTTCCACCGGCGCCCCGGAGAGTTTCTTTTTCCCTTTAACGATGGCCGTCTGGCCTTCCACCTTGATTTCCGCCCCCATCCGCCGCAGTTCGCTGACGTGTTTGAAGCGGTTCTCAAAAATCGTCTCCGTAATTACGCCGGTCCCTTCCGCCAAAGCCAGCAGGGCCATTAACTGCGGCTGCAGATCGGTGGGAAAACCCGGGTAAGGCATGGTTTTTACATCTACGGCCAGCGGCCTCTCCGGGCCCCGGACGCGGACGTAATCGTCGCCCGTTTCGATCTCCGCCCCGGTTTCGGCCAGCTTCGCCATCAGCGCGCGCAGGTGTTCGGGGATCACGTTGACAATCGTCAAATCCCCGCCCGTAATCGCCGCCGCGATCATGTAGGTGCCCGCCTCGATCCGGTCCGGGATGACCTGGTGCACAGCGGGGCGCAGTTCAGCAACGCCCTCGATTCTGATGATGTCCGTTCCGGCCCCGGTGATCCTGGCCCCCAGGCAATTTAGAAAATTCTGGAGATCAACCACTTCCGGCTCCCGGGCGGCGTTCCTGATCACCGTTACGCCCTCGGCGTAAACGGCGGCCATCATAATGTTTTCCGTTGCTCCCACGCTGGGAAAGTCCAGCTGAATCTCGGCGCCCCTCAGCCTGCTGGCCCGAGCGGAGATATAGCCGAATTCCTCGTTTATTTCCACCCCCAAAGCCCGCAGCCCTTTTAAATGGAGGTTCATGGGCCGGGAGCCGATGTTGCACCCTCCCGGCTGAGAGATTTTTGCTTCCCGAAAACGACCCACCAAAGGACCCAGCACCAGGTTCGAGGCCCGCATCCGCCGCATCAGGGCTTCTTCTACTTCCACAGAATAAATACGGGCGGTGTCCACCGTAATATCCGGACCGTCGCGGAAAACCCGCGCTCCCAGGGAAGACAGCACGTCGCTCATGGTCGCGATATCCTGCAAACGGGGCACATCTTTAATCACGCTCTGTCCGGGACACAAGATACTGGCCGCTAAAATAGGCAGACTGGCGTTTTTGCTTCCGTTCACCCGCACCTTTCCCTGCAGGCGAGTTCTTCCTGAAATCATCAGCCTGTCCACGGCGCACCACACACCTTTCGTCTTTGCCTAATCCTCGCCGATAATTTGCACCTCCGGCTTCAGTTCAATTGCATATTTCTCCCGGACGGCGATCTTTACCTGTTCAATTAACTTTAACACGTCGCGGGCGGTCGCGCTCCCCAGGTTCACGATAAAGTTGGCGTGAACGGGCGAAACCGCCGCGTCCCCGGCGCGCATCCCTTTGCCCCCGGCATGCTCGATTAAAAACCCGGCGCTGATCCCGGGAGGGTTCCGAAAAACGCTCCCGGCGCTGAGGTGGCCGAGCGGCTGGGTTTTTTTCCGCCTGCTCAAAAGATCCTCTATTTCCGCCTGGATGGCCTGCGGTTCACGAACCGTTCCCCGAAAAACGGCGGCAATGACAATCAGTTTGCCGCCCTGTAAATTGCTCGTGCGGTAGCCAAAACCGAGGGCGGCGCCCGGGCGCTCGACAAGCTGGCCCGTTTCATCCATCAGCTGCACGCTTGCGCAGAGATCGCTGGTCGCCTTCCCGAACGCTCCCGCATTCATGACCACGGCGCCGCCGACCGTGCCCGGAATCCCGGCCAAAAACTCAAACCCGCCGACCCCCGCTTCCTTTGCCGCGGCGGTTAAACGGGCGAGCCCGGTCCCCGCCCCGGCGGTGATTTGGTCGCCCTGAATGTTTAACCAGCGGAAGCCGCCACCGATTTTCACAACCAGCCCGCGGATGCCGCCGTCTTTGACCAGCAGATTGGAGCCGTTGCCGATTACCGTCACGGGAAGGTTTTCCCGGCGCGCAAAAGCCAGCGCCCGGGCCAGGCTGGCCACTCCGTCCGGTTCGACAAACAGGTCGGCCGGACCGCCGATTCGCCAGGTGGTATGCAGCTTCATCGGCTCGTCCAGGCGTACCTGGCCGGGCAAAAGGCGCCTCAGCTCACGAGCGAGCGTGCTTTTTTCCCGCACCCCCCGCCATCCTTTCCCTTTCATGTTATGTTCCTGGCTCGCTTTTCTCCAGTTGCGCCTTTTTCTCCAGTTGCGCCAATAGCTTTTTCCCGGCCGTCCAGATGTTTCCCGCCCCCAGGGTCAGCACCAGGTCCCCCGGGGCAACAATCCCGGCAAGGTGCCGGACTGCCTCGTCGAGGCCCGGAAAATAAACGACCGGCCGTCCGTCGTACTTTTCGACGGCGTCGATAATCAGGCGCGCAGAGACGCCCTCGAGGGGAGGTTCACCGGCACTGTAGATTTCCGTCAGGATAATTAAATCGGCATCCCGGAAAGCTTCGCCGAACCGCTCATGCAACAAAGCCGTCCGGGTGTAACGGTGAGGCTGGAAAAAGGCCACTACCCGGGAGGGCTTCAGCGTGCGGGCAGCCTGCAGGGTAGCCTTGATCTCCGTGGGATGGTGAGCGTAATCGTCAAATACCCGGACTCCCCCGGCCTCGCCAATGAATTGAAAGCGCCTCCCCACTCCTCGAAATTCCTTGAGGGCGCTGGCAATTCCGGCAAACTCCAGGCCCAGCCAGCGCGCCAGCGCCACCACCGCCAGGGCGTTCAAAAGGTTATGGCGCCCGGGCACAAAAAGCTCCAGAACCCCCAGGCGGCTTCCCCGGTAATAAACTTCCCCCCTGGTCCGGCACCCTTGCAAAACTATTTCCCCGAGCGTATAGTCTGCCCGGTGATCAAGGCCGTAGGTAACCAGAGGAACGTTTAAACCCGCGATAACCTCCCGGATATTCGGATCGTCAAGGCAGACCACGGCCCTGCCGTGCCCCGGCAGGCTGCCGAGAAAAGCCCGGAAGGCCGCTTTAATGTTTTCGAGCGAGCCGTAATGATCCAGGTGATCGTCCTCAATATTGGTAACGATTGCGGCCAGCGGCTTTAACTTTAAAAAGGAACCGTCGCTTTCGTCGCTTTCGGCCACCACATACTTGCCCCGCCCCAATTTCGCATTCCCGCCGATGTCGTTCAATTCACCTCCGATGATAATAGTGGGGTCGAGG
>DAISHP010000083.1:0-7100 GCA_036822475.1 Bacillota bacterium | reverse complement strand
CCCCCCGCCGTACCGCGAAAGGATCGGACGATCCCGTTTTTAACCAGGGGACGCATGATTTTAAATAAAAAGCGAAGCGGAATATCTTCTTTCCCGGCAATCTCCTGGGCGGTTAACACTTCTCCGGGAGCCAGGCCGGCCAGGCACAAAATTGTGCGCAAAGCATAGTCGGTTGCCTGGGTTAATTGCAAGAGCTTTGCTCCCTTAAATAAATACTTAATTGGTATAGATTAATTGCATTATAACTCCTTTTATTTTACCTGTCAAGTTTTTCATCTCTTTTTTAAATAATAAAGAAGGAATTTTTAGCCAAAGGACGAATTAAAGTAACCTTAATAAGCGAAGCAAGATAGAAAGGAAACCCCCGATGACTCCCGACCTGGAAAACTTAAAGGCTTTTTTAGTCAACCTGCAGGGTAAAACCATCCCGGAAATCAGCCAGGCGTGCACCAATAAAATCAGGAGCATGGAGGTTGCAGGCAGCCCGGACAACGCATTAATTGAACACTTGAAGTCGATGATCCTGCTGATCAGGCATCTGCGCCGGCCGGCGGCGGCCCGGGACGAAGAAATGCGCCGGTTCCTGATTGCTTTTTTTGAGCAGGTTCAGGAATACGACCGGCGGGCGAAGCACCCTCTGGAAGTGCTGAAAAAATGATCTTGGGAATGCGGATTTTCGTCCCCGTCAGCGGCTATAAGATGAAGATAATTATCACCAGGAAGAGGATTGCCGCCAACCCCCAACCCCTCCTCCCTGACTGCTATCCTAATCCCCCAATAAACGGAAGGCCAATGATCAACACCACGAGCAGATAAAGAACCGCCGGGCCGGCGACGAAAATTAAACTTTTCAAACCCCGTTCAAATAAGCTGGCGGCGTCGGAACGCTCTTCCACATTGCGGTGAATGGCTTCCACGTTCATTGTCATTTCTCCTCCCCGGTTTTTTCTCTAATCATAACTGATTTGACTGCTTCTGTAAAGATCCTCTCGCCGGCAACAACGCACGAAAAATCGCTGTAAGCCCTGTCTGCTGAGTAACCGGTATATAATTTGTGCGCTGAAAATTTTGATTTAAGCCTTGCAACGTTAGATAAAGTGCCAGGTCATGAATTCATGCGTCAGCACTGCGCCGGCAACGACCTGCCCGGCCCCGGAGCAAAGGCACTTCCGTAACATTACTTTTTCTGGTTATATTTTCAACTTTTGCATAATATCTTGCTAATAAGCAGCTCTCCAGGAATTTTTTCAGCGCCAGGGGGTTCGTTTATGCAAATTCAAAAAAATGCTTTTTCTGCCCAGGCTGCCCTTCTTATCCAAAAAGCCGTTCAGTTGATCGAAAATTATCCGGGGAATTTGAAATTTCCTGTGGTGGTGGTCGGCGGCTGTCTGAATACCGGGAAGACTACGCTGGTCAATAACCTGCTCAAAAACAATCCGGGATTTACCTTTGCCACTCCCTGCCCGGTCAGCTATGTCTACGGAACGGAGTTTACGGCCAGATTGTGGAGAAAAGGCCGCTCCCTGCTGATTTCTGATCCCCGGGAACTGGCCTACCTTTTAAAAACAAAAAACGAGCCGGAAAAGCCCGAAAAAGTAGAGGCAACCGTCGACCATCCTTTCCTCAAGCTCTGCCGCCTGGTCGATCCACCGGGATGTGATTCGCCGGTGTGGTTTCAATCTCCCGCTCTGGAACAAATCTTTGCCGGCGCCGGGCAAATCGTTTATCTTTTTCACCAGCGCGGCATCCAGCTTTACGATCAACATTTTTTACACAGATTAAAAGAACTCCTCGGGCAAAACAGCTACCAGACGTTTTCTTTCTGGTTAAACTGCAATGCCGGGCAGGCCGACGGCACTTCCCTGGCCAGCACCAAAGCCGCTTTAAGAGAGCTGTTTGGTGCGGAAATACCCGTGCATACCCTGAACACCCGCGACCAGGAAAGCGTCGGCGCCCTGGCCCTTTTTTTACAGGAGAAACTGATCAGCGGCCTGTTTTTCCAAATTGAAGAACAGCTCCGGACAGAGGATGCGGCCCTGCCGGAAATGCTGGCCAAACTCCCCTCTCTTCCGGCGGAGGACGATTTTCTCCTCGGATTCTGGACGGTAAAAGAAAAGGCCGGGCAGATCCTGGCCTGCCGGCAAGCCATAGCTGAACTTAGAAAACAAAAAGCGGCCAATGCCGTTCTGGCGGAAAACAACCGGCGCAACCTGCAGAGGATATCCCTGCCCCGGATCGGTACCCCGAACGCCATAAAACAGGCCGGCGGGCGCAGACAGTTCGCCGGCGACGGGGAAGGTCCGCGCAAAGTTCCGGCGATAGCCGCCGGGAAACCCGCGGCCACGGCCTGGGGCCCGTTTTCCTCGGGAAAGTCGACATTTTTTAACGCCATTATGAAAGAGGCGATCCTGCCGGCCGAAGATAAGCCGACCACCAGCTACCTGACGCGCCTGCACTACGGCCCGGAAAAAGTGGCCGTGGTTCAATTTCCCGGGCAATTTACTTTCCAGGTCGGTGAATTCCGGAAAGGCAAATTCCGCCCGCAGCGCCAGGAAATCAATGCCCTTGAGCAATACCTGGCCGAAGAGGCCGGCCTTCCGGAACCAGCCGGAATCGAAATCGCCCGCCAGGGAAGATACCAGCTGGCAACCAAAGCGGAACTGATCAACAGACTGGAGGAAATCAAGGCCCTCCTCTCCTCGCCCGGTCTGCCAGGAGGATCCTTCCCCGCCGGCGCCGGCGGCGCGGCAACTGCGGTGAGGCTGACCTTTTCCAAAACCGCCCGGCTCGTTTACCACCTGGAACGTGAACGAGCGGAACTTCATCGCCTGCTGTCCGGCCCGCTCAACCATGTGATTGAAACGGTGGATGTCTTCTACCCGGCAGAATTCTTTAAACAGGCCACTTTCCTTGATCCGCCGGGAATTGATTCTGTTTACGCGCAGCACCGCCAGACCTGCTTGAAAGCACTGGCCGGAAGCAGCCTTCTGCTGGTGTTTATCCACGGCAAGCAGCTCGTCTCCGCTTCTTATCTGAAAGAGTTCCGGGAAAACATCGCCGGGCGGGCCGGGCACCTGGCCAGGGCCGGCCGGGTTCTCTTTTTGATCAATTTTGCCGATACCTTGACGGCGCTGGAGCGAGAAAGGGCGGCCAACTTTGTCCGCCGGCAGTTCAGCGCCCTGATCCCCAACCCGCCGCTTTTCCTGATTTCTTCCCTGGCCGCCTTAACCGGCCGCGACGGCGGCTTCGAAAAAGTTTTGCGGCGGATTGCAGAAATCATCTCCGCCAGGGAAAGGGAGGTTATTTAAGATGGAAAACGCCAGGTTAATCGACGAAAGGCTAAGAAAAATCATCCGGGAAGTCAGCGCCGGCACCGGAACGGAAATTAAGCGCAACCTGCTGGCCGAATTCGAAAAAGAAGTGGGCCGGGCGGTCCAGCAGGAAATGGTGACCATGCTCAAGCTAATCCGGCGCGCCCTAAACGAAATCTAAACCGGGGAGGAAAGACGATGAAAGAGGAAACCATTCAGGAATTGATTAAAGAAGTGCTGACGGGCTTGAAAAACAAGCTGCTGGAACCAATTAAAGAGGAAAACAGGGAAATGACCCTGGCCATTCAGTCTCTGCAGGAAAAAATAACCTGCCTGGAACGAAAAATTGAAGAAAGCCCGGTCGTCATGCTCACCGCCCTGCGCGATGCCATCAATAACGTGCGAGGAGAGGATCCCGGTGCCCCTGCAAGCTGAAAAGGCAGCCGCCGTGAAAGCGCTGGCCGGAGTCATTCAGGAAAAACTTGTGCTCCCCGCGGAGCAGCGCCTGATCCAAATGGAAGCCCGGATCAGCCGGCTGGAAAGACGCCTGTCCTTTTTTTGCGGCAGCCTGGCGGCAGGCGTCCTCCTGGCCCTCGTGCTGGTTATTTACAGTTTATTGCGTTAAAGTAGTGTCCAAAAGAAGGAGGCCGGAGATTTAACATCGAAATAGTCAGGAAGGAAAGGAACGGTCTGACTTTAAATATTCAGAAAAACCGCCGCCGCAGCAGGGACATGTCCGGCAGGGGAATGTCCGGCGGGTTAACTGAATGAATCAAGCCGGTAAAAGCTGCAGGTAAGGAAAAATAAAAATGTACCCCCAGACTCACGTCTTTTTTGCCGAAAAAGTGCTTGGCTTTCTCTCCGATGCGCTGGCGTTGGGCAGCATCTTCCCCGACATCGCAGCGGGCGTCTGCTCCACCCGGCAGGACAGCCACGGCCGGGGCGCCGAACTGCTGGCCGCTTCCCGGGAAGACCGGGATCTATTTGATTTTGCCCGGGGGGTAATCACCCATGGCATCGATCCCAAGGGCCTGGATTATTACGGGGACGAAAAATACCTTTCCTTTGAACGGGGCTACTGCTTCGAAAAGGGCCGCTCCCTGGTGGAAGAAACAATCCGGGCCTGTCACCTGCCGCCGGAAATGGGGTGGTGGAAGGCGCACAATATTGTTGAAATGGGCATCGAACTGAACATCGGCAGTTCCGGGCCGTACGGCGAGGTTCTGGTCAAAGCTTTTGCCAACGCTCCGCTCATTGAGAAAATCAGCCGCCGGATGGGCCGTTTTTATCAGCTCGACCCCGGTGTTTTCCTCCGCCGCGTGCATAACTTTGCCAATTACATTGACACTTCCCGGGTTTGCGCCCGGAGTTTGGCCGCGTGCTACGACGTGCAAATGTTCACCCGGCACCGGATTCACATTGACGTGGAGCGGGTAACCGGATTAATCTTGCGGGCGGCCGAGATAGTTTCCGCGGACTTTCCCGACTTTTTTGCCTTCGTCTTGCGGGACGTCCAAAAAACCCTGCTGGAGCTGGATGGGGAGTAAGGCAATGAACAAATCTTGCTTCGAGAGGGAGAAAGCGCCCGGTGCCCGACCAGATCATCTTGACCCTGTTCCTGGTTATCCTGCTCGCTTTTGCCTTTGACTTTATCAACGGTTTTCACGATACGGCCAATGCGGTGGCCACGGCCATCGCAACGGGTGCCCTGCTTCCGCGAACAGCCGTGCTCCTGGCGGCAGTGATGAATTTTCTGGGCGCCCTCGCCTTTACCGGGGTCGCCCAAAATATCGCCGGGAATCTGATCCGTCCTTTCGATGCCCAGAGCGGACTGCAGATCATCGCGGCTGCCCTGGCGGCCGCGATGATCTGGAATCTGATTACCTGGTTCGGCGGGTTGCCCAGCAGTTCCTCCCACGCCTTGCTCGGTGCTTTAACCGGGGCAGCCTACGCGGCCGCCGGCAGCCGGGTGCTGGACCGGGCCGGGCTGGGCAGCGCGTTTTTAGCGCTGGCTATATCTCCGCCGCTGGCCTTTTTGACGGGGTTTTGCGTAATGACCTGCTTTAACCTTTTATTTTCCTGGCAAATCCTCTCCCGTTCCCGTTCGGAGCGCTGCTTTCTTTTTCTGCAGAAAATCTCCGCCGCTCTCCAGGCCTTCAGCCACGGCACCAACGACGCCCAAAAGACCATGGGCGTAATCACCCTCGCCCTGGTCATTTCCGGGGTTCAGGAAACGCTCCAGGTTCCCCCCTGGGTGAAAAGCAGTTCCGCCCTTTTTCTGGCCCTGGGGACGGCGGCAGGCGGCTGGCGAATCATCCGCACCCTGGCCGCCGGGATCACCCGGCTGGCGCCGGCAAACGGTTTTGCCGCCGACCTGAGCGCATCGCTGACCATCCTGTCGGCAACAATCCTGCACCTGCCGGTCAGCACCACCCACATCATCTCCTCGGCAATCACGGGGGTGGGCACCGGCGGCGGCTGGTCCGGCGTCAAATGGGGCACGGTCGGCCGGATGCTGGCCGCCTGGACATTAACTTTGCCCTTCACCATTTTTCTGGGCGCGTTGTTTTACCTGGCGATCTGGTAAATAATAACAGACAACCTGGGAGATATTACAGATTGACAACCGGCAGGCAACTCTTTTAAAATAGACAGGCGCTATGTTGAACTTTGCTCGAAAGGGGTGAATACCATGGCGTTTTTTCTTTGGTTAAAGCAAAAAGAAAGGGCCCGGCGGACCTTCACCATAATTCTCACGATCATCATGCTGGTTCCTACAGCGCTCCTGTTTTACGCCGTCGGCCGGCCGGAAGCCAAAATGACGGCGGGGCCGGAAAACAGGGAGCAGGTTTCCCGGGGGATGATGGTCAGCAGGAGCGACTTGCTCCTGATAGCCAGGGTAATTGAAGGGGAGGCCGCCGATGAACCTTACCAGGGCAAAGTGGCGGTAGGCGCGGTAATTGTCAACCGCCTGCAGAGCCCCGATTTTCCGAAGTCCGTGCCCGGGGTGGTCTTTGAGCCGGACGCCTTCGAGGCAGTCACCAACGGCCAGTACACCAGACCGCTGACGGAGGAATCCATCCGGGCGGCCCAGGATGCCTTAAGCGGCCGGGACCCCACCAACGGGGCGCTTTACTACTGGAACCCGGCCAAAGCAACCAGCACCTGGGTATGGTCCCGGCCAATCATCACCGAAATTGGCCATCACGTTTTCGCCAGATAAAAAATTTATGCATGATCTCCAGACCCGGCGCTCAAGCTAAAAGCAGAGGCCGGGCGTTTCTTCCGGCAAATTCGCTGGCCGGAAGAAGAACCGGAAAACACTGCGGGGAAGCCGCCCTGGACCGGGTTCTTCAGCGAGGGCAAATGAACGGCAAAATCTATTCTCGAGGAGGGCCTACCGGAACGAATCATACCTTACCCGCCGGGGCGCCATTAACTTAATCAAAACCATCCCCGCTATAAAACCGCCGATGTGCGCCCACCAGGCAACCGGATTGGCCACGCCGCCTAAAGACAGTGTCCCGTTAAAAAGCTGCAGGACGAACCAGAGCGCCAGGTAGATTACCGCCGGCACTTCCATCAGCGTTAAAAAGAAGAAAAACGGCACCAGGGCAAGGACGCGCGAACGGGGAAAACTGATCAAATACCCGCCCAGCACTCCGGCAATCGCCCCGCTGGCGCCGATAACGGGAACGGGAGAGGTGGGGTTGGTTAAGATGTGGGCGATGCTCCCAATGATCCCGGCAGCCAGATAAAACAACAGATAGCGAAAGTGGCCCAGGCGGT
>DAISHP010000082.1:0-7144 GCA_036822475.1 Bacillota bacterium | reverse complement strand
ATGTAATAACCCAGGGCCTTGGCCGCCCAGCCCAGGTGCGTTTCCAGGACCTGGCCGAGATTCATCCGGGAAGGAACCCCCAGCGGGTTCAACACTATCTCCACGGGCGTGCCGTCGGGAAGAAAAGGCATATCCTCTTCCGGCAAAATGCGCGCGATAACCCCCTTGTTCCCGTGCCGCCCGGCCATCTTATCCCCTTCAGAAACTTTTCTTTTCTGCGCCACGTAGACGCGCACCAGTTTATTTACGCCCGGGAGCAGTTCGTCGCCATTGTCCCGGGAAAACACTTTCACGTCGACGATCTTGCCGCCTTCGCCGTGGGGCACGCGCAAAGACGTGTCGCGCACTTCCCGGGCCTTTTCGCCGAAGATGGCCCGCAGCAGGCGCTCCTCGGCGGTCAGCTCCGTTTCTCCTTTGGGGGTTACCTTCCCTACCAGGATGTCGCCCGGGCGCACTTCGGCGCCCACCCGGATAATGCCGCGGTCGTCCAGATCCTTTAAAACGTCTTCGCCGACGTTCGGGATGTCGCGGGTGATTTCCTCCGGCCCCAGTTTGGTATCGCGGGCGTCACATTCGTACTCTTCAATATGAATGGAGGTAAAATAGTCTTCTTTTACCAGCTTCTCGCTGACCAGGATGGCATCCTCGTAGTTATAACCCTCCCAGGGCATAAAGGCGACCAGGACGTTGCGTCCCAGGGCCAGTTCGCCAAGATCAGTGGACGGCCCGTCGGCAATTACCTGCCCCGCTTCCACCCGGTCTCCTTTGCGGACGATGGCCCGCTGGTTGATGCACGTCCCCTGGTTGGAACGGTTAAATTTCAACAGCTTATAGGAATCAGTGGCGCCCAGATCGGTCCGGATGACAATTTCGTTAGCCGTCACCCGGGTCACCACGCCGCTGTTTCTGGCTATCACCACCACGCCCGAATCGCGGGCCGCTTTAAATTCGATCCCTGTGCCCACCAGAGGCGCCTCGGTTTTCACCAGGGGAACGGCCTGGCGCTGCATGTTGGCGCCCATCAAGGCCCGGTTGGCGTCGTTGTGCTCCAGGAAGGGAATCAGCGCCGTCGCCACGCTGAACACCTGCTTGGGGGAAACGTCCATGTAGTCCACCCGGTCCGGGGAAACAACCAGAATTTCCTTGCCATAGCGGGCGTTCACCCGCCCCTGGAAATACCCGTTTTCGTCCACCGGCGCGTTGGCCTGCGCAATCACCGCCTCCTCCTCCTCGTCAGCGGTCAGGTAAACGATTTCGTCGGTCACTCTTTTATTTACCTTGTCTACTTTGCGGTAGGGAGTTTCGATAAAACCGAAGGAGTTGACCCGGGCATAGCAGGTGAGCGAACCGATCAGGCCGATATTGGGACCTTCCGGCGTCTCGATGGGGCACATCCGCCCGTAGTGGGAGTGGTGCACGTCCCGCACTTCAAAGCCCGCCCGCTCGCGGCTCAACCCCCCCGGCCCCAGCGCGGAAAGCCGGCGCTTGTGGGTCAGCTCCGCCAGCGGATTGGTCTGGTCCATAAATTGGGAAAGCTGGCTGGAACCGAAAAACTCCTTAACGGCCGCGACCACCGGCCGGATGTTGATCAGCACCTGCGGGGTAATCACTTCCACATCCTGAATGGTCATGCGCTCGCGGATGACTCTCTCCATCCTGGCCAGACCGACCCGGAACTGGTTTTGCAGAAGTTCGCCGACGGAGCGCAGGCGGCGGTTGCCCAGGTGGTCGATATCGTCAATCTGGCCTTCGCCGTCCATTAATCTAAGCAGGTACCGGATCGTTTCCAGAATGTCTTCCGGCCTCAGCTCCCGGATATATTCCGCCAGCAACTCCACTTTCGGAATGCCCGCCTGCAAAATCAGCCGGGCTTTTTCCTCATCGATCTTTTCGCCCTTAGCCACCAGCACGCGGCCGGTTTCGGGGAGCACGAGATCGGCGGCGGCCACCCGCCCGGCCAGGTCGCTCGCCGTTAATCCCTCGACCTTCACAATTTCGCTTTTCCCGTCCGGACGGTAGAGGATCCCGTGCTTGAGCTTCTTTTCCAGTTTATAGCGGCCCACGTTGGCCAGATCGTAACGCCGGGGATCAAAGAAAAGCGATTCCAGCAGGGAGCGGGCGCTGTCAATGGTGGGCGGCTCCCCGGGCCGTAAGCGCTTATAAATTTCAATCAGGGCATCTTCCTGCGAATCGGCGTTGTCCCGGGCCAGGGTATCCTGAATATGCACGTTGTTGTCGAACAAATCCAGAATCCGGGCGTTGGGGCCGTACCCCAAAGCGCGCACCAGAGCAGTCACCGGCACTTTTCGGGTCCGGTCGATCCGGACGTAAACATGGTCGTTGCTGTCCGTTTCAAACTCCAGCCAGGCGCCCCGGTTGGGGATAATGGTGGCCGTGTAGATTTTCTTACCTGCCGGGTCGAGCTGCTCCCCAAAGTAGACCCCCGGCGAACGGACCAGCTGGCTGACGATGACGCGCTCGGCCCCGTTGACCACAAAGGTCCCCTTTTCGGTCATCAGGGGAAAATCACCCATGAAAACTTCCTGCTCTTTAACTTCCCCGGTTTCTTTATTAATCAACCTTACTTTCACGCGCAAAGGGGCGGCGTAGGTAACATCCCTGTCTTTACACTCCTGGATTGTATATTTGGGCTCCCCCAGATGATAGTCCAGAAACTCCAGAATAAGGTTGCCCGTAAAGTCCTGGATGGGCGAAACATCATAAAATACTTCCCGCAGGCCTTCATTCAGGAACCACTGGTAAGATCGTTTTTGAACCTCAATCAGGTCTGGCAGGTCCAATATTTCGCTAACCTTATGAAAACTCCACCGGGTTCTGGAACCTAACTCTACCAGGCTCATTTTTTAATCGCTCACCCCTCGAATTTTAAAGAAGAACAGGGAAAAGGGCAGACAAGGAAAAGCAAGGCCCCGGAAATCGACCGAACCTCGCTTTTTCCTTTATACGGATATTCTGTAAATCTATAAAATTATTCCCCAAAGCAGTCATCTGAATACGTGCGGCTTCAAATGAATAGGCATTTTATCATACTAGCATACTTTTTGCCTGCTGTCAAGAAATATTCCGGAAAATTTTTTCCGGATAAAAAGCCGCCTTTTTGCGGGGCGGCTTTTTTTGAATTTTTGGTTTGCTCTACTTAATTTCCACGCTGGCGCCCTGTTCCTCCAGCTTGGCTTTAATGGCCTGGGCTTCTTCTTTGCCAACTTTTTCCTTCACCGGCCTGGGAGCGCTGTCGACGAGTTCCTTGGCTTCTTTCAGTCCCAGGCCGGTAATTTCCCGGACCACCTTGATGACGTTGATCTTCTTGTCGCCGACGGAGGCCAGGATGACGTCGAATTCGGTCTGTTCCTCCTCTTCGGCGGCCGCCGGAGCGGCCGCCGCTCCGGCCGGAGCGGCGGCCGCGGCAACAACCGGTGCGGCGGCGGTAACGCCGAACTCTTCCTCAAGCTTTTTGACCAGGTCGGCCAACTCCAGAACGGTTAAGGATTTGACCGCTTCCACGATTTCGTTAACCTTGGACATATTTATCCTCCTTCGAAAATAGAAATAAATTCAGCCACAGAGGGCAAGGAAAATAGCAGGCACAAGGTAAATATGTCTACATAAGTTAAGTGCTTGGCACTTAACTTATTTAAACCTCCGCCCGGATATAAATTCCAGCCCTCGTTTTCATGCCTTAGTGTGGGTCAGGGGACGGTTCCCTGACCTGATCAGGTTGTCTATCCGACGACTGACATCTGACGACCGACGACCGATTTAGCCCGGCGCTTCGCCCGCCTTTTGCCTGCGGATGGCTTCCAGGGCGTAGACGAAGCTCCGGAGGCTGCCCTGCAGGACGCTGACCAGGCCGTACAGGGGGGCCTGCATACCGCCCAGAACCTTGCCGAGCAAAACTTCCCGGGCGGGGAGATCGGCCAGGCGGCGGATTTCTTTATCCTGAATTACTTTTCCTTCCAGAATGCCGCCTTTGATTTCTAATTGCTTGAATTCGCGCATGAATTCGTTCAGGATTTTGGCCGGTGCCACCGGGTCCGTAAAGCCAAAAGCAATTGCGGTCGGACCCTCCAGGTACGCCTCCAGCCCCTGAAGACCCACTTCCCGGGCGGCAATCCCGGTCAGCGTATTTTTAGCCACTTTCAGCTCGCTCCCGGATTCCCGGAGGCGCCGCCGCAGGGCGGTAATCGCCGCCACGTCCAGGCCGCGGTAGTTGGCCAGCACAGCAACCCTGCTGTTTTGAAATTTTTCCTTTAACTCTTCCACAACCTTTTGTTTTTCTTCTTTGGTAGGCACGCTGTTAAGAACACCTCCCCTCAAAAAACCCTAAAATAAATTGGGTCTTTCGCCGGCAACCGAAAGACCCGTGATACAGATCAGCGCAGGGAAAACAATCCCCCGTTTAACGCATCTCTTTGGCCTCGGTTGGCGGCTTTTGAAGCCTTTAAGCCGGTGAAGGCGCCAACTGTCTGCGGCATGCCGGTTAAATTTTCAGGTTTCTCCTTACGCGGTAAGCTTCTGGGCGTTTACTTTAATGCCGGGGCCCATCGTCGAGCAGACGTAAACGCCCCGCACGTATTGCCCCTTGGCCCCGGCAGGCTTGACGCGGATCAATTGCTCCATTAGCGTACGCAAATTTTCAACCAGTTTTTCTGTTTCGAAGGATACTTTCCCGATGGGAGCATGGATAATTCCTGCCTTGTCCACGCGGTATTCGATCTTGCCGGCCTTTACTTCTTTCACGGCCTGAGCGACGTCAAAAGTGACGGTGCCGGTTTTGGGGTTGGGCATCAGGCCGCGGGGGCCCAGGATCTTCCCCAGCCGGCCGACCATCCCCATCATGTCCGGGGTGGCAATGGCCACCTCAAAGCCCAGCCAGCCTTCGTTTTGAATTTTGGCGATCATCTCCTCCGCGCCCACAAAATCGGCCCCTGCCTCTTCTGCCTCCCTGGCCTTATCGCCCCTGGCAAAAACGAGGACGGTCCTGGTTTTTCCCGTCCCGTGGGGAAGGACCACCGCTCCGCGCACCTGCTGGTCGGCGTGGCGCGGGTCTACCCCCAGCTTCACCACCGCTTCGACCGTTTCGTCAAACCTGGCCGGAGCCAGCTCTTTGACCAGCGCCAGGGCATCCGCAGGGTCGTAGAGGATCTTCCGATCAATTCGCGCGGCGGCTTCCAGGTATTTTTTACCATGCTTAGGCATTCTCTCACCCCTCAACTACTTCAATCCCCATACTCCGGGCCGTGCCTTTCACCATCTGGATCGCCGCTTCCAGCGAACCGGCGTTCAAATCCTGCATCTTCGTCTCGGCAATTTCTTTCACCTTGGCCAGGGGAATCCGGGCCACCTTTTTCTTGTTGGGCTCCCCGGAGCCTTTTTCAATGCCGGCGGCTTTTTTCAGCAGAACCGAGGCCGGCGGCGTCTTGCAGACGAAGGAAAAGCTTCTATCTTCGTAAACAGTGATCTCCACCGGGATAATCAGGCCGGCCTGGGCAGCCGTGCGTTCGTTGTATTCTTTAACAAAAGCCATGATATTTACTCCGTGCTGGCCCAGGGCGGGGCCCACCGGCGGGGCCGGCGTGGCTTTTCCGGCGGGAACCTGCAGCTTCACTACCGCCACAACCTTTTTCTTCTTGGCCATCTTCTCTTCACCCCTTCGCGTCAATATTAACTTATTTTTTCCACCTGGGCAAAATCTAATTCCACCGGGGTCTCCCGGCCGAACATAGAAATCCGGACCCTCAACTTGTCCTTATCAGGATGCACCTCTTCAATCACGCCGACAAAATTTTCAAAGGGGCCGCTTCTCACCCGGATGTGTTCGCCCACATTCAGGTCCAGGCGCACTCGCGGCTCTTCCACGCCCATCTGGCGCATGATCAGGTGGGCTTCTTCGTCGGTAAGCGGGATCGGCCTGGAGCCCGAGCCTACAAAGCCTGTAACGCCGGGCGTATTACGGACCACGTACCAGGAGTCATCGTTCATAATCATCTCGACCAGGACATAACCCGGAAAGATTTTTCTCTTGTTGATGCGTTTTTTGCCGTCCTTTATCTCCAGCTCATCTTCCATGGGGACGACGATGCGAAAAATTTTATCCTCCATGTTCATGGACTCAATCCGTCTTTCCAGGTTCGCCTTGACCTTATTTTCGTACCCGGAGTAAGTATGAATCACATACCAGCTCTTCGTACTCATCAAAAGAGCCCCCGCTTCCCGAAGGCCCCCACCTCCTCCCGGTGCTTTTCCGTTCCGCGCCTTACCTTAAAATGAACTGCAGGAGCCAGCTGAGCAACGAATCAAAAATCCAGATAATGATGCCGATGATCGCAACGGAAACCAGAACGACCCCGGTATAAATCAACACTTCCCGCCGGGTGGGCCAGTGTACCTTCTTTAACTCGGAATAAACGGACTTAAAATATTTTTTCGCCTCTTCCAGGCGGTTAATCTTCTCTTTTTTCGCGACCGGCTTTGCCGCCGGTTTTAAGGCCAGTTTACCGTCTTTTGCCTTTTTGGAAGGTTGTTTTTTAAACCGGGACTCTGTCCCGGCGGTTATTTCTTTTACCTTTGCCACGAGCGGCCACATCCTTAACAGGAATTAGGGGTTAGGAATTAGGAATTGGGGGTAAATACTTTTCCATTTCCCGGTCATCTATGACATTTCTCTTTGTGCCTTTGTGCCTTAATGCCTTTGTGCCTCAATTTTCATACTGTAGAGAGAACGAACGTATTCCGGGCTACCCCCATGTTCGTCTGTTTATCTGGTCTCTTTATGCATGGTGTGCGTATGACAGAATTTGCAGTACTTTTTCATTTCAATCCGGCCCGGGTCGTTTTTCTTATTTTTCGTCGTGGTGTAATTCCGGCGCTTGCACTCGCTGCAGGCCAGTGTAACCGTCACGCGCATCTTTTGCTCACCCTCTCCCTCAACCGGTGCTCTGCCGCCTGGTAAAGCCGTTTTTAACCTTCACTACTTTACCATAAGGCATTTCCGATGTCAATACGGGAAAATAAAACGGAAAACCGCAAGAGACCGGGGCGCTCTTGCGGTTTTGCGGCTCTTTTTACTCGATAATCGACGTAACCACCCCGGCGCCCACCGTGCGGCCGCCCTCCCGGATGGCAA
>DAISHP010000081.1:0-7156 GCA_036822475.1 Bacillota bacterium | reverse complement strand
TGATTTTCCCTTTCAATATCTTCGCCACTTTCACCAGGTCTGCATAGGAAGAGTTCGTGCAACTGCCGATAAACACCTGGTCCACCTTCCGCCCGGCCGCATCGGCCACCCTGACCACGTTGTCGGGGCTGGGGGGCAGGGCGATCAGGGGTTCAAGCGCGTCGAGAGCGATGTCGATTGTCTCATTGTACCCGGCCCCGGGGTCGGCGGCCAAAGGAACAAAATCTTTGCCCCGGCCCTGGGCCTCCAGAAATTTTTGCGTCGCTTCGTCGCTGGGGAAAAGGGAAGCGGTCGCCCCCAACTCGGCGCCCATGTTGGTGATCGTGGCCCGTTCCGGAACGCTCAAATGCTTTACGCCGTCGCCGCCGTATTCCATGACCTTGCCCACGCCGCCCTTGACGGTCAGGCGCCTCAGCACTTCCAGGATAATATCCTTGGCAGAAACCCAGGGGGGCAGCTTCCCGTGAAGCCGGATGTTGACCACTTTGGGCATGGTCAGATAAAAGGGGCGTCCGGCCATGGCCATGGCCACATCCAGTCCGCCGGCACCGATGGCCAGCATCCCGAGCCCTCCGGCGGTGGGGGTGTGGCTGTCCGCACCCAGCAGCGTTTTCCCCGGCACCCCGAACCTTTCCAGGTGCACCTGGTGACAGATGCCGTTGCCCGCCCGGGAGAAGTACACCCCGAACTTTGCCGCCGCGCTCTGCAAAAATTTATGGTCGTCGGCGTTCTCAAAGCCGGTCTGGAGGGTATTGTGGTCCACGTAGCTGACCGAAAGCTCCGTTTTCACCCGGGGGATGCCGATGGCCTCAAATTCCAGGTACGCCATGGTCCCGGTGGCATCCTGGGTGAGCGTCTGGTCGATTTTGATGGCGATCTCCTCGCCGGGAACTATCTTCCCCTCCACCAGGTGGGCGGAAATGATTTTTTGCGTGAGGTTTTTCCCCGTTCCGCGGCAATTTTCCTGCGCAAACGACATTGTCAATCACCCAAAGCAAAATATAATCTTTTTCAAGCAGCAAATCAAGCACCTGATCAAAGAAAAAACCATCTCCTTTTTCCCGAAGGCAACGCGAAAAAAAAATTCCGGCCTGAAAATCCCGGAAGCCTTGATTTTACTGAAAACATACTAAATTTCAGCTTCCTCAGTTATATCCTCCGGTTCTGTTTCAGCTTTTATTTCAGATTCTATCTCTTCTTCGACCATTTCCTTCATTCGGGCAAGAAAAGAAAAAACATCTTGCTCGAAATTTTTATTTATCTGCGGAAGTTTGAGTAAATAACCCAATACCTTCTCGGGTAACAAATTGAACGTATAAATATTTCCTACCCGGTGCCTGAAACTGCGCAATTCATTGAGCAGCGTAAAGGTCTCCTCCGCGATTAATGGCGGTCTTAAGCCCGGAATTTCCCGTTTCATTTGGGCAAGGAGGTCTCTATGCCAGCTCTCGCCTCTGGGCAGTCTTTCGTCAATCTCTACAGCAACCCGCTTAAAAACCCGTTCAACTCCGCTGTAATAATCCTGCAAAATCCCGGCTATGCCGCGCAATGCTATCTCATCCGCCAGTACTTGCTTTGCTTTTTTTTCATTAAAAAGCCCTCTTCTTTCCAAAAGATTTTTCAACTGCTGCAAGCCGCCAATCTCTTCCTGGATTTCCGAAGCCAGGTGCAAAAGCACTTTCAGTTTCAACTTAACAACTCTCCTTTTTCAAAGGTTGCTTTTCTGATGTGCTCCGGAGCTTCTTCTTCGGTAATGATATCGATTTTAAACGGCGCCGCCTTGTTTTCCGCTTCGGCCATTACCCCCCGCCAGTCTGCATCACGGGGCAGCCCTACCACATAAAGATCTATATCCGACCACCTTTGAAACCGGTCCCGGGAAAGGGAGCCAAATAAATAAACCGCCTTTGCCTGGTGGCTGTCCTTTAACCAGCGGGCAATTTCTTTTGCCCGCTGCCGGGCAAGCCTGGCTCTCTTTTTTTGGCTTAACCATTCCTCTTTAGCCAGCAGAAGAGCGAGCCGGCGTTTTTCTTTTTCGTCAAAAAAAAGGGTTTTTAAAAGCGACACCGGGAATCACCTAAAGTAAATATATTCCTTTTAAAACAACAAATCAAGCACCGAAGCAAAGAAAAAAGATCAGCTCGACATGCTCCGTTTTAAACAGGATTACCGCTTTTGCGAATCTCCTTTTAAGGTCTTCTCTGGACCGCTCTGCGGCGTCTACTACCTTTTCGATAAATTCGGCGGGCGCCTTTTCCTGCCGGTCTTCCAGGAGGCCCAACTTCCTGGGGCTCCCACACGCCTTCTTCAAAGTTCTTGATCGCGTACAGCAAGTTAACCAGCTCCTTGTTTTGGCACAGGAAAGCTCTGAAACCTGAAACAAGTAATTCACTCCCTACTCGTACCGCAACGCCTCCACCGGGTTCAACGATGCCGCCCGGCGGGCCGGGTAAAAGCCGAAAAAGACCCCCACCCCCGTGGCGAACAGTACCGAAAGCAAAATGGCGCCGAAAGATACGGAGGTTGACCACCCGGCAAAGACGGTGATCAGAAGGCTGGCGGCCACCCCGATGGCGATGCCGATTATTCCCCCGGAGAGGCTCAGCACTACCGCTTCCGTCAAAAACTGCAGGAGGATCGCCCGCTCGGTGGCGCCCACCGCCATGCGGATGCCGATCTCCCTGGTCCGCTCCGTGACTGAAACCAGCATGATGTTCATGATCCCGATCCCCCCAACGAGCAGGGAGACCGCCGCCACCCCGGCCAGTAATGTGGTCATCACGCCGGCGGCGGTTTGGGCCGCTTCCAGTACGGCGGCGAGGTTGCGGATGGTGAAGTCGTTTTCGGCGTTCGCCGGCAGCCGGTGGCGCTCGCGCAAGAGCGCGGTGATCGCTTCCGGCAGGTGCTCCAGTTCGGCCTCCGAAACGGCCTGCACCCTTATGTTCTGAACGTTGTTCACGCCCAGCAGGCGCACCTGGGCGGTGGTAAGGGGGATGTAGATAACGTCGTCCTCGTCCCTGCCCATGGCGGAGGCGCCCGTCGGAGAAAGCACCCCGATGACCGTGAAGGCGATCTTGTTTATTCGGACGGTCTGCCCCACCGGGTCGGTGCCTGCGAGGAACAGGTTGTCCACAACGGTTTTACCCAGGACGGCCACGTTGGTAAAACCGCCCAGATCCTGCTCGTCAAAGAAACGGCCGTTTTCCAGGTTCTGATTGGCGATGAGCGGCATTTCCGGCGTGGTTCCCGTCACGCTGGTCACCCAGGTCTGGCTTCCCTGGGAGGCGGTGCCCCGGGTGCTGATTTCGGCGGTCGTCCTGGCCACGCCGGGAAGGCGCGCGATGGCCCGGGCGTCGTCTAAGGTGAGGGTGTTGACCGTGCCCCCGGCCCCGCGCACCTGCGCGCCAGCGGCTTCGGGAAAGACCATCAGAAGGTTGCTGCCCATCCTCTGCATCTGCGCGCTGATCCGCTTTTCCGCTCCCTGCCCCAGGCTGATCATGATGATTACCGCCGCCACCCCGATAACGATGCCCAAAACGGTGAGCAGGGACCGGGCTTTGTTCGCCTGCAGGGCCACAAGGGCTTCGCCCAGTAAAAATTTAAAACTCGTGCGCATCTTTTTAAAATGCTCCTTTTAATTTTTTGGCGGATGACTAAAACCTTTGCCTATGCTTATTAAGCAGGTTTTAAAAGCGGCTTTTCCGGGGCTTTTCAGGCGTCTTTATGTGTTTGCCCGGCTCAAGCGGCTCATTTCTTCGCGGGCGATCTTCGGTTTTTCAACGCGTTCTTCGCCGGTGATGACCCCGTCCCGCAGGCGGATGATCCGCTCGCAGTAGCCCGCCAGAGAAGGATCGTGGGTGACCATGACGACGGTTACCCCCGTTTCCCTGTGCAGCTCCTGGAAAAGAGCAAGCACTTCCAAACCGGTGCGGCTGTCCAGCTGACCGGTCGGTTCGTCGGCCAGCAGGAGCGCCGGGCGGTTCACCAGGGCCCTGGCGATGGCCACGCGCTGCTGCTGGCCCCCCGAGAGCTGGGTGGGAAAGTGGTGCTCGAAGCCGGACAGGCCCACCCGGGCCAGAAGAGAGGCGGCCCTTTCTTTTCGCTCGGCGGCGGGAACGCCCGCGTAAAGCAGGGGCAGCTCAACGTTCTTTTGGGCGGTGGCCCTCGCCAGAAGGTTGAACTGCTGGAAGACAAAGCCTATCTTGCGGTTGCGCTGCTCGGCCAGTTCGGTTTTGGACAGCGTGCCGATGTCCTTGCCGTCCAGGCGGTAGGACCCTTCGGTGGGCAGGTCGAGGCAGCCGATGATGTTCAAAAGGGTGCTTTTACCGGACCCGGAGGCGCCCATGACGGCCAGCATTTCCCCCCGGCGGACGGTCAGGTCGATCCCCCTTAAAACGGGGACGGTTTGGGCACCCAGGTAGTAATCTTTTTTAATGCCGGCGAGCTCCACCAGAGGCGTCACCGACGGCCACCCCCGCCGGGAGGGCCCGGGAAGAAGGGCGTGTTCGTCGTTCTCGTCGTTGACTGCGTTGATTGCGCCCCTTTTTGCCCGGTGACGACCAGTTCCCCTTCCGTCAGCCCGCCGGTTATCTCCACCGCCTGGCTGTTACTGATCCCCGTCTGAACCGGCCGCAGCTCAAGCTGCCCTTTGTTCAGGACGAGCACCACTCCCTGGTTCTGCGTAGAAGCGCCCGGCAGCTTCAAATTCTGCGCCGAAGCGTAACTGCGGGCGAAGCTCAAGGCCTGCCTGGGGACGGTCAGCACCTTGCTTTTGGCTTCCTTGACGATTTCCACGTTGCAAGGCATCCCGGCTTTTAAGCCGGCGGTGTCCCCCTCGATCTCGAGCAGGACTTCATAAAACTGCACGTTGGACACGGTAATCGCCTGCGGCGACACGGCGCTTACCCGGGCGGAGAACTTTCTTTCGGGAAAAGCGTTGACGACGAAGGTCGCCTCCTGGCCGACGGCCACCTGGCCGACGTCGGCCTCGTTGACCTGGGCGCGCACCCTTAGCTTTTTACTGACCACGCTAAGCAGTGGGCGGCTGGTGTTGTCCGCGCCGCTTACCGTGACGCCGGTGACCCGCTGGCCGACGGTGGCGTTGACTTCGGCGACGATGCCGTCGAAGGGAGCGAGAAGGCGCGTGGCTTCCAGGTTGCTCTCCGCCAGGCGGACCTGCGCTTCCGCCGCCTCCACGGAAGCCCTCGCCTGCTCGATCTGCTCCGGGCGGCTCCCCGCCTCCGCCAGCTTTAACTTGCTCTGCGCCTGCTGCCAGCTGGAAAGGGCGGAAGAATAACTGCTCTGGGCGTCGTCTAATTCTTTTTGTGTAGCTGCCCCTTCCTTAACGAGCTGCTCAACGCGCTCCAGCTGTTTTGAGGCGGTGTCTTTGGCCACGCGGGAGCTTTCTTCCTCCGCTTTAAGCTGGGCGATCTCTTCCGGGAGGCTCCCGTTCTGCAGCTCGGCCAGCCGGGCACGGGCGCTGCGCAGGCTGGCCCGGGCCGAGGCGAGCTGGGAGAGCTGCTCTAAGTCCTCCTGGGCCATGAGGAGCTGCCCCTCTTTCACCTCCTGCCCCTGCTCCACGGCGACCGTCTTGACCGTGCCGGGGTTTTTGAAGGAAAGGTTTAAGCTCTGCACGGGTTCGACCGTCCCGCTGGCGGTAATCGTGACCGCCAGGTTGCCGGCGGTCACGGCGGCGGTCAGGTAGTCCGCTTTTTGCGCGCCGCCCTTTTTCTGCCAGAACCAGCCGCCCAAAGCGACAAGCAGAATCAAGGCCGCGGCCAGGATGACGAAAAGTGACTTCTTCGGCTTTTTTTCCGGAATACGGCACCACTCCTGTCTTTATAAAGGTTATTTTCAGGCCGGGGCAAGGGGCAGGGTGAAGCTGAAGGTGGAGCCGGCCCCCTCCCGGCTGCTGACCGAAACTCTGCCGCCGTGGAGTTCCACGATCTGCCTGACGATGGCCAGGCCGAGGCCCGTTCCGCCGAGGGCGCGGGAGCGTGATTTTTCCACCCGGTAAAAGCGCTCCCAGATGTGCGGCAGGTCTTCTTCCGGGATGCCCGGTCCCTGGTCGCTCACGCTGATTGTGGCCTGTTGTCCGGAAAAAGAGGCCTGCATTTTGATTACCCCTCCGGGCGGTGAAAACCGGATGGCATTTTGCACGAGGTTGATCAAAACCTGCTCGATGCGCTCTTCGTTTCCCGGCAGAGCGGGGAAACCAGGGGGTATTTCCTGTTCGACGCAAAGACTTTTTTCTTCGATCTGGGGTTTTAGCTTGAGCAGGACTCCGGCAAACAGCTCGGGCACGTCGATGGGGTTCAGATCCCAGCTCACCTTGCCCGACTCCAGCCGCGCCAGGTCGAGCAGCTCGTTGAGCAGGCGGCCCAGGCGCAGGCTTTCCTGGTGAATTACCTTTAAATATTCCGCCTGTACCGCCCTGTCTGCCGTCACCTCGTCAAGGAGGGCTTCGGTGAAACCCTGGATGGAGGTAAGCGGGGTTCGTATTTCGTGGGATACGTCCGCGATGAAGTCGCGACGGAGCTGTTCCAGCTTCTTGGCTTCGGTGATGTCTTTAATCACCCCTACCGCTCCGTAGGTAAGCTGGTCTCTTCCCCGGAGGGGGGCAACCAGGGCAAAAAGGACGATTTTTTTACCGGGGAGGTCAAATTCGCCGGAGCGCTGTTCTCCTGTTTCCATAACCTCCTTGAAGAGGGCCCCAAGGGGTTGACAACCCTCAAAACTCGCCAAATCCTGGTTGAGGGCCTTTTTCTGATCCAATCCGAGAAGATGTTCGGCTGCAGGGTTGAGCAGGGTCGTCTTCCCTTTGAGGTCGGTGGCGATGACTCCTTCGGCCAGGTTGACCAGGATGTTTTCGTTTTGTGTCTTTTCGCGAGAGAGGTTGTTGATCGTTTGCTCCAGTTCCACACCCAGCCTGTTGAAGTGTTCGGCGAGCCTGCCTATTTCGTCCCGGGAGGTCACCGGGATCTGCCGGCGGAAGTTTCCTTTCGCCATTTCCATGGTGAGGGCGCTCATCTGCTTGATGGGGCGGGATATCGAGCGGGACAGGTAGTACGCCGGGATAATCGCCAGGAGCGCGGCCACTCCTGCAGAGTAAAAGATTAACCGCCGGACGGCCGAGATGGTGGCCCGGATGTCGGCG
>DAISHP010000080.1:0-7164 GCA_036822475.1 Bacillota bacterium | reverse complement strand
TCCGTTCAGGGAGAAGGCCCTTGCGTGGGCCGCCGACAAATTTTTTTGCGGTTTGCCGGCTGCAATTTAAAATGCGCCTACTGCGACACCCCCGTCGATCCTTCCCCTTTCTGCCGTTGCGAACTTACCCCCGGCAAAAAGGATTTTACTCTTTTGGCCAACCCGTTGACTCCCGTCCAGGCGGCCGGCGCAGTGGCCAAATTAAATCCAAAAATTCATCATTCTCTGAGTTTAACAGGAGGAGAACCCCTTTTGCACGCCGAATTTCTACTGGAGTTGATCCCTTTTTTGCCGGAATTTCGCCGCGGAATCTACCTGGAAACCAACGGCAGCCTGCCCCGGGAACTGAGCCGGATTATTCATTTGGTCGATCTGGTCGCCATGGACATCAAGCTGCCCGGCACGGCGGGCCTGCCGCCCCTCTGGGAAAAGCACCGGGAGTTTCTGACCGTTGCCCGGCAAAAGCAGGTTTTTGTAAAAATAGTGGTTGACGAAAAAACTGCTCTTGAGGAATTTGACCGGGCCGTCGGGCTGGTCAAGGAAGCAGGAGAGATCCCGCTCATCATTCAGCCGGTAACCCGGCCGGACGGCAAACCGGGAATCGGTCCGGAGCGTTTGCTTTTGTTCCAGGAGCGCGCCTTGGGATCCCTTTCCGACGTCAGGGTAATTCCCCAGGTCCACAAGATGCTCGGCGTGTCGTAAAGGAGAGGAGAAAATGATTGATCTGCCGAAGATTGAAAGCGCTGTGCGGATGATTTTAGAGGCGATTGGTGAAGATCCGGACCGGCCGGGTTTACGCGAGACCCCGGCGCGGGTAGCCAGGATGTATAAAGAAATCTTTTGCGGGATGGAGGAAGACCCGCAAAGGCATTTGGAAAAATATTTTACGGAAGACCACGAGGAAATGGTTCTGGTGAAGGACATTCCCATGTACTCCATCTGCGAGCACCACCTGCTTCCCTTTTTTGGAATGGCCCACGTCGCCTACATTCCCCGGAGCGGCAGAGTTACCGGCCTTTCCAAGCTGGCCCGGGTGGTGGAAGGGTACGCCAAACGGCCCCAGCTGCAGGAGCGGTTGACCACCCAGATTGCCGACGCCATCATGACCCGGTTGAACCCCTACGGGGTGCTGGTGGTCATCGAAGCGGAGCACATGTGCATGACTTTGCGGGGCGTGCGCAAACCGGGATCGAAAACCGTGACCTCCGCGGTGCGGGGTTTGTTCGAGCGCAACGAAGCAACCAGGGCGGAAGCAATGGCGTTGATCAAGAATTAAGGAGGATTGTTTTGAGCGCGGAAAGTTCTTCGCAAAACAGGCTGGAACCGATTGCCACCAGGGTCTTTCAGCCGAACGACGAATTATACAAAGTAGTGGATTTTTTGAATAAAAATTTGAAGCATAAGCGCTTAATGTTCGGTCTGACGAAAGATAAAGATAAAAACGTAATGGTAATCACAATTTACGAAATTTGAAGGATTTATTTTGCGGTCTATTTTGGCTTGCAGTTTGCGGAGGTTTCGATGCGCATTTTAATCAGCAACGATGACGGCATTCACGCCCGCGGGCTGCGGGTGCTGGTGGATAGCGTAAGCACTCTTGGGGAAGTGGTGGTGGTGGCTCCCGACCGGGAGCGCAGCGCCACCGGCCACAGCATCACTGTCCACCGCCCCCTGCGCGCGAAAAAGACCAGGATCCCCGGCTTCGAAGGGCAAAGCTGGGCCGTGGACGGCACCCCGGCCGATTGCGTCAAGCTGGCTATCGAGGATTTGCTGGCCGACCCGCCCGATCTGGTCCTTTCCGGCATTAACCTGGGGCCCAATCTGGGGACGGACGTGCTTTACTCGGGCACCGTTTCGGCGGCCATGGAAGGGGTGATCAACGGCTTCCCGGCGGTGGCCGTTTCCCTGGCCAGCTACTGCTACCAGGACTTCGGCCCTTCCGGCGGGTTTATCCGAAAGTTAATCCCCCGGCTGGTGCAGGTGGGCCTGCCCCGGAACATGCTGTTAAATGTCAACGTCCCGGGAACGGAGCGTCCCCTGGGCGTGAAAATAACCCGGCTGGGGAACCGGCGCTACGTGAACATTTTTGAAAAGCGTACCGATCCCCGGGGAAGGATCTACTATTGGCTGGCCGGCGAGCCTTTAGAGACGGAAGACGGCGAAGAAGGCGGCTGCGGTACGGACATGGACGCCGTCAAAAACAATTATATTTCCATCACCCCGTTGCAGCTGGACCTTACGGATTACGCGTCAATTGAGAAACTCAAGTTTCTCACCGATTTCAATCCTGGATAATTTCCGCCGCCCCCGCCTGTTCCATGATGGCTCTTACCTTGCCGGCCTCTTTTTTGGTGATCTCATTTACCTTCCGCCGGGCAATGACGGAATAGCTTCGGCCGTCATGGCTTCCCTTGGGATGGTAATCAAAACCGGCAGCCTCCAGGATCTCCATCACCCTGTCCGCCTGGTGGGCATCGGCGGCTTCCACTACCACGCGCACCTGCTCCTTTCCGGCCAGCGCGCGGCGGAGTTGTTCCAGGCCTTCTTCCGTAACCGCCGGTTCTAAATGAATGGTGACTTCGTCCATGTTACCTAACCTCCTCTGGTTAATTTTCCCCCCTTGTCGTTTCCGGTATGTATAAAAAAGTTATTATTCACCGCAGGGTAAACATTTTCAGGAGCTGTTTGAGACGGTGGAGATCGTAGATGTGCAGGCCCCCGGTGACGATAAGCAGACCCACGTAAGCGGCCCCGCCCAGCAGCAGTGAGGAGCCCAGTTGCAGAACCGGCGAAGCAATCAAGACCGGGATGTTTGCTTTGGCCTGCCAGATGACGGCGGCCATCCCCAGGGAAGCCAGCAGGGGTTTGGTTAAAACGTAATGCCAGTCCGGCCGGAGCCCGGTAATGCGTTTTAAATCCCGGTAGTTGAGCAGGGCCATCACCATATAGCCGGCGACCATGGCCAGCGCCGCTCCCTGGATATTGACCCCGGGAATGGCCGTCAGGAAGTAGATTCCGGTCACTTTAAACAAAGATGCGATGACCAGGTTCTTTAAAGGGCGGTCAGCCCGCCCCAGACCCTGCAAAATGCCGATGGTAGTTTGCTGAAGATAAAGAAAAGGTCCCCCCACGGCCAGGATGGATAAGGCCAGGGCGGCTTCGCTGTAGCCGAAGAAAAGTGTGCAAAATTCTTCCGGAAGCAGAAGGAAAATAGCGGCGGCCGGCAGGCCCGCCAGCATGGTCAGGCGTAAGGCCTCCGCGCAGCGGCCGCGCACGAGCGGCAGGTTGTTCTGGGCCAGGGCGTCGCTCATGGCGGGAACGAGGGCGGTGGCCAGCGAAATGGTAATAATGCTGGGAATAAATAATAACGGCTCGGCAATGCCCACCAGCTGACCGTACATGGCCGTGGCCTCGCTTGAGGACAGGCCGGAGGTTGTCAACCGCCTGGGGATAAGAAGGGCGTCGATGGAGAGCAGGGCAGTGGAGATGAACCGGGTCAGCGTCACCGGCACGCCCAACTGAAAAATGCGCGCCGTCATCCGGCCCAATTTTTCCCGCCGGTACCCGGGCGGGCCGGTTAAGCAGGGCCGCTTTGCCAGGTAAATCCACAGGATAAAAATAAAGCCGATGAATTCGCCGCAAACCACGCCCAGGGAGAGGCCCGCGGCGGCGGCGGCGACCCCTCTGGGTAAAAGCAGGGAGGCAATGATCAGGCCGGCGCTGATGCGCACAATTTGCTCCGCCACCTGGGTCACCGCCGTTGGGGTCATTTGCTGCAGGCCCTGAAAAAAACCGCGAAAGGCGGAACAAAGAGAAACAATGATGACAGCCGGAACCAGGGCCAAAAAACAGGCGTAAGCGTCCGGGCGGGGAAAAACGTATGCTTTTAAAAAAGGCGCTCCGGCGACCAGCAGGCCGGTCAAGGAAAAACTGATTAAGGCGATATAGGCCAGGGCCGTGGAAAAAATCCGGTAGGCCCCCCGGAGGTTATTTTTTGCCACCTCTTCGGCTACCAGCTTGGCGATGGCGACGGGAATTCCCGCGCCGGCCAGCACCAGCGCCATAATGTAGATGGGGTAAACCATGTTAAAAAGCCCCACGCCTTCGGGTTCGATCAGCCGGATCATGAAAATCTGGTAGATAAACCCGATCAACCGGTTAAAAAAGCCGGCCACGACCAGGATGAGCGCACCGTAAACGAAGGGTTGGGGGGTCATGTCCATTTTCACCTCATCTATATGTATGTCCGGGAGCGGTTAACTATGTGGCCAAAGCAGTCGTCAGTCGTCGGTCGTCAGCAGAAAAAATCTTCAGACGCCGGACCCCGCATACTGCTAACGCGGCGCCGGCAAAGAATGAAAATTGACTTTCATAGCAAGCGCACTAAGGCATTTAAGGCACAAGGTGAAGAGTATTTTTCTTTGTGCCTTTGTGCCTGTTTACTTAGTGCCTTTCCATCCAATAATTTCGGAGCGCTTGCAAGGATATTCGCGGAGTATGTAGAATATATAAGGAGTGGGGCCAGGAAATTATCTGCCACAATTAACCAGTTCAGGGTGTATAGAATCACTGAAGGCAGGAAAATATTATCAGTAACATTTAAAAAAATAGGGGGTAATGGATTTTGAAAAATTATCAGACCGGCCAGATTAGAAATATAGGTGTGGTCGCCCACGGCGGGGCGGGCAAAACCTCGCTGGTGGAAGCCATGCTTTATAACACCGGCGCCATCACCAGGCTGGGGAGGGTGGAAGACGGGACCACTACCGCCGATTACCTCCCTGAGGAAATCAGCCGGCAGATCACCATTCATACCAGCCTGGTGCCCTGTGAATGGCGGGATTGCAAGCTAAACGCGCTGGATACGCCGGGTTTTGCCGACTTTATCGCCGACGTTAAGGCAGCTTTAAGGGTGGCGGACAGCCTGGTCTTCGTTGTTTCCGCCGTGGACGGCGTGGAAGTCCAGACCGAAGTAATCTGGGATTACGCCAACGAGGCCGGCCTGCCCAGAGTTGTTTTTATCAACAAGATGGACCGGGAGAACGCAAATTTCTATAAAGTATTGGATGAATTGAAAGAGAGATTTAATGCCAATTTTGCACCCATGCTGCTGCCCATTGGCCAGGCCGGCGATTTTTCCGGCGTCGTCGAGATGATCACCCAAAAAGCCTATACCTTTGCCAGCGGCAAGCTGCAGGAAACCGCCGTACCCGATGACTTGCGCGCGGCCATTGCCGAACATCGGGAAAAGCTGGTGGAAGCGGCGGTGGAGGCCGACGACGAGCTGATGATGAAGTACCTGGACGGCGAGGAATTGACTGCCGAGGAAATCAGGTCCGGTTTGAAAAAAGGCGTGGCTGCCTCCAAGGTGATCCCGGTGCTCTGCGGTTCGGCCACGAAAAACATGGCGGTGGTCAATTTAATGGATGTGCTGGTGGACTACTGCCCGCCGCCGGCGGACAGGCAGGGCGAGCCGTTTGCAGGTCTGGTCTTTAAAACTCTGGCCGATCCTTACGTGGGCCGAATGAATTTTCTGCGCGTCTTTAGCGGTAAGCTGACCAGCGACAGCACCGTGCTGAACAGCACAAAAGAAAAGACGGAGAAAATAGGCCAGATTTTGTTTGTCCGGGGGAAAAATTCCACCCCGGTGGATGAGGTGAACTGCGGCGACCTGGCGGTTTTGGTGAAGCTCCAGGAAACCGGCACAGGCGATACCTTATGCGATAAAGATCACCCGGTCACGCTGCCCGGGATCGAATTCCCCGAACCCACTTTAACGGTGGCCATTTTGCCGAAGAGCAAGGGCGATGAAGACAAGTTAAGCAACGCCCTGACCAGGCTTTTAGAGGAAGATCCCACCGTCCGGGTGGAGAAAAATACGGAAATCAAGCAGACTTTAATGACCGGGATGGGCGAAATGCACCTGGACATTCTGGTGGAAAGGCTCAAGCGCAAGTACGGCGCTGACGTGACGATCGAAGAGCCGAAAGTTCCCTACCGGGAGACGATCCGCAGCGAAGTAAAGGTGGAAGGGAAGTACAAGAAGCAGACCGGCGGCCGCGGTCAGTACGGCCACGTCTGGCTGCGCATGGAACCCTTGACGGAGGAGCCCTTCCAGTTTGGCGAAGAAATTTTTGGCGGGGCCGTGCCCAAACAATACGTGCCCGCCGTGGAAAAGGGCGTTCGCGAGGCCATGCAGGAAGGGGTTCTGGCCGGCTACCCGGTTACCGGGCTCAAGGTAATTCTTTACGACGGCTCCTTTCACCCGGTGGACTCTTCGGAACTGGCTTTCAAGATTGCCGCTTCCATGGCCTTTAAGAAGGGGATGCAGCAGGCCCACCCCGTCCTTTTGGAGCCCATCATGGAAGTAGAGGTAACCGTGCCGGAAAACTTCATGGGGGACATCATCGGGGACTTTAATACCAAGCGCGGCCGCATCCTGGGGATGGAGCCGGCGGGGAAAAAGACGAAAATAAAGGCCCTGGTGCCGCTGGCCGAACTGACCCGCTACGCCATTGATTTAAAATCCATGACCCAGGGGCGGGGCTCCTTCCGGATGAACTTCAGCAGTTATGAAGAAGTACCGGCCTACCTGGCCGAAGAAATCATTAAAAAAGCGAAGGCGGCGGTCAAAGCCGAAAAGTAACGGTTGTTGCCGGGCCTGGAGCGTGCAGGCAAAAGGAGCACAGGAAAGAAAACTATCTTGAAAATGGAGGCACAAAGGCAACAGGCACAAAGGAAAGCAGTCTGGTCATTTGTGTATTTCTCTTTGTGCCTCTGTCCCTTCAATAACTCTGCTTATAATGTATGGTAATTGATGTAATCAGGGTATAATTTTTTATATGAGTACTTTTCGCCTGGTCAGGTTGTTTCGCCGCCGCCTGGTGCGCCTGCGGAGGAGAAGGCAAAGGCTTGCTTTCCATTTCCGGCCCAGGGAAGATCCGCGGAATAACACGGCCCGAGCCCTGGATTTGCTGGTTTTGGCGGCCGTCTTTTGGCTGGGGACGCTGGTATTTCTGGCGCAGTTCTGGCCGCCGGGCCTGGCGTTGCCGGTTGCGCTGGCCGTTGCCGCCGCCGGGGGGATTGCGGCGGGCCGTTTTCAGAAGAAGCGGGAGCAACAGCGCCGGCAGCGCAGCCGCCTCTGGCTGGCTGGCCAAAGGTGCC
>DAISHP010000079.1:0-7320 GCA_036822475.1 Bacillota bacterium | reverse complement strand
TTCAGATCGGTTAAAGTAAGGTCGTTCTGAACCGGGTTTTCCTTGACGACGTAGTCACCTCGGCAAAATCCTCTAATTTTTGAACGAGCGGCAGGTCAAAGTAACATTCCCCGGCGTTATCGGCAAAATAAAGGATTTTTTTGCGTTCCGGTGATTTTTGGAAATCCTTCAGCAAAGAACAAAGGGCGCCGGTATCGTTCCGGGCAAAAGTCACCGGCTTTAAAATTTCTTCGCGCACCTTCCCGAAATCAAGGAAAAAATCGATACTGTTTCCCTTGGCAGCAAAGGCAATTAAAGCCGGAAGATCGTTGCCCAACGACGGTCTGATTTCTTCCGCCAGGCCGCGGGCAATCTGCATCTCTTTTTCCTTGACCGCAAGAAACGGATCTTTGTTTTCCGCCGCGGCGCGAATAGCCCTCTGCATTTCCCCGGCCAGCCGGGTCGGAATCTGGTCATCGGAAAAATTTTGAGCTAAATAAGTCAACCCTTTCTGGAAAGCTTTTTCTCTTCCGGCCCCTTCCGGGGCGGCCAGTCCGGCCGTACGCCTGGCCAGACCCTCCAGGCAGGGGTAACATTCCCTTTGGGCGCGCAAAAAATTCACCTCGCCGCTTGTTTTCATTCAGAGCCTTACCGGAATGCCACGCTCATGCAGGTATTCTTTTACCTGGCGAACGGAGTATTCTCCGAAATGGAAAATCGATGCCGCCAGGGCGGCGTCGGCTCCGCCCGCGGTCAACCCCTCGGCGATGTGCTCCAGCGTCCCCACCCCGCCGGAAGCGATCACCGGAATGCGAACGGTATCGGCAATTGCCCGGGTCAAGGGGATGTCGTACCCGTCCTTCGTCCCGTCCCGGTCCATGCTGGTCAATAAAATTTCCCCGGCGCCCAGTTCCTCAACCCGCCTGGCCCATGTGAGCGCGTCCAGCCCGGTGGGAGTGCGCCCGCCGTGAATGTAGACTTCCCACTTTTGCGGCCCCACCTGCCTGGCGTCGATGGCCACCACAATGCACTGGCTGCCGAAACGTCCGGCGCTTTTCGCCACCAGTTCCGGGTTTTGCACCGCCGCCGTATTGATGGAGACCTTGTCGGCCCCGGCGGAAAGGACGTCGCGGATGTCCTCTAAAGTACTGATCCCGCCGCCCACCGTATAAGGAATAAAGACCTCCCCGGCGGTGCGGTAGACCATTTCCAGCATGGTTTTGCGGCCCTGCGCGGAGGCCGTGATATCCAGAAAAACCAGTTCGTCGGCGCCCTGTCCGTCGTAGTAAGCAGCCAGCTCAACCGGGTCGCCCGCGTCCCGCAAATTGATAAAATTGGTGCCCTTCACTACTCGCCCATCAGTTACATCCAGGCAAGGAATAATTCTTTTCGTCAGCACGAAACAACCCTCTTTTCCTCCTGCTCGCTTATCCCCAGTGCTTCTTTCAGCGTGATTGTTCCGGCGTAAAGTGCTTTGCCGATAATTACCGCTTCCACCCCGGAAGGTTCCAACTGGAAAAGCGGGCGGAGATCGGCCGCTGTAGAGATGCCGCCGGCGGCAATGATTTTCATCCCGGTCACCCCGGCAATTTCCCGGATGGCGGATAAATTCGGACCCTTTAAAGTTCCGTCGCGGCTCACGTCGGTAAAGATGATCCGCCTGACTCCGCGATTCTTCATTTCCGCGGCCAATTCCAGGGCGTTTTTTTCCGCCGTAACGCCCCATCCCTCAATCGCCACTTTCCCTTCCCGGACGTCAATCCCCACCATAATCGCCTCGCCGTATTTTGCGCAGGCTTCGGCTACCAGATCGGGATTAATGATGGCAACGGTGCCTAGAATGACCCTCCTGGCGCCGCTTTCCAGAAGCTCCGCAATTGTGCCGATGTCCCTGATGCCGCCCCCGACCTGGACGGGAACCTTGACAGCGGCAATAATTTTTTTGACGATGTCCAGGTTTTTCGGTCTGCCGGCAAAGGCGCCGTCGAGGTCGACTACGTGCAGCCAGCGGGCTCCCTCTGCCTCCCAAAGTCTGGCCATGGCAACTGGATCATTGGAATAAACCGTTTCCCGATCCGGTCTGCCCTCGGTTAAACGGACGCACTTCCCCTCCCGCAGGTCAATCGCCGGGATGATTAACATTTTTTGCCACCAACCCCCCAAAATTTTTCAAGATCTGCAGCCCCAAAGCACTGCTTTTTTCCGGGTGAAATTGAATGCCAAAAACATTTTTTCTGGCCACCACCGAGGCAAAGCTCAAACCGTAGGCAGTTAAACCGCTGATTAAGTCCCGATCGGGGGTATCAACATAATACGAATGAACAAAGTAAAAGTACGAATTCTGAGCAATTCCTTCCGTCAGAGGATTTTCTTTGGTCAGGAAAACGTTATTCCAGCCCATGTGGGGGATTTTCAACCCGGCCGGCAATCTTTTCACCACACCCGGAAATATTCCCAGGCCGCCGGCATAACCCCATTCTTCGCTGGCTTCAAAAAGCAGCTGCATGCCCAGGCAAATCCCGAGAAAAGGCCTGCCCTCCGCAATTACCTGCCGGATCGCCGCGGTTAATTGGGCGCTTTCGAGGTTTTCCATGGCGTTGGCAAAAGCCCCTACCCCCGGCAAAACCACGCCTTTGGCCGCCAAAACTTCTTCGGCGCTGTGCACGATGCGCGCGCTCCAACCGGCCTTTTCGAAACCTTTCTGGACGCTGCGGAGGTTGCCCATGCCGTAGTCGATAATCGCAATCATGCTGCTGCCTCCCTGAATGGTCGTCAGTCGCCGGACGTCAGCCGTCGGTAACCATGCGGTTTTCCGAAATTAGTGTTCCGGCGTCCGGGAAATGACGGGTAATCTTACGACCCCGTACCTTAAGCGTACGTTTTCTACAATACCCCTTTCGTAGAAGGGACGCCCGGCCCTCGTTCGGCAAGGGATACGGCGTCGCGCAGGGCGCGGCCCAGGGCCTTGAAAACAGCTTCACAAATGTGGTGGTGGTTGCGCCCGGCAAGAAGGCGCACGTGAAGTGTAAATTCGCCGTTTACCGCCAGCGCCCGGCAGAACTCCGCGACCAGTTCGAGATCGAACTCCCCAACTTTGGCGGCCGGGAAGACATCCGGAAAGGCCAGGAAACCCCGGCCGCTGATGTCCACGGCCACCATGGCCAGGGCCTCGTCCATGGGCACCAGGGCATGTCCAAAACGATTGATCCCCTTTTTCTCTCCCAGTGCCGCTTTAAACGCCCGGCCCAGGCAAATGCCGGTGTCTTCAACAGTGTGGTGGGCGTCCACGGACAGGTCGCCGCTGGCGATTAACTCCAGATCAAACGCGCCGTGCCGGGCAAAGAGGGCCAACATGTGGTCAAAAAAACCCACCCCCGTATTAACCCGGTAACTTCCGGTACCGTCGATGTTCAACCTTAATTTTATGTCGGTTTCCGCCGTTTGGCGACTGATTTCGCCGGTTCGCTGCCTGACCATTTTCTTCCTCTCTTAAAACATCTCAAACTTTTACTTTCACTTTGCATGCTTTGCGCCTTTGTGACGCCTTCCAAGATTACAGGCAAATTTTCCTTAATTTTTGCAGAAAGATTTGGTTTTCTTCCTCCCGGCCCACCGTTACCCGCAGACACTCCTCCAGACCGGGGCCGTGGAGGTTGCGGACCAGGACCCCCTCCTGGCGCAGGCGGTCGAACACTTCCTGTGCCGGCCGCGGAGTCCGGAACAAAATGAAATTTGCCTCGCTGGGGAAAACTGTTATTCCAGGCAGGGACGCCAGTTCTTGCGCCAACGCGTCTCTTAATTGCCGGATGGCGTCAACCATCTTCTGGAACTCCTCCCGGTGGGCCAGCACGGTACAGGCGGCAACCTGGGCAAAAGTGCTTAAATTAAAAGGTTGTTTGACGCGCAGGAGTTCTCTGACGACTCCGGGGTTTCCTAAAAGATAACCTACCCTTAAACCGGCCAGCCCAAAAGCTTTGGAAAAGGTGCGTAAGATGATTAGATTTTGGTATTTTTTCAGGAGCGGCAGGCAGCTCACGCCGCCGAAGTCAATATATGCCTCGTCCACCGCCACCAAAGCGCGGCTGTGCTCCAGGAGGGCGGCGATATCCGCCACGGGGGTGGCGTTTCCCGTGGGGTTGTTTGGGGAGCATAAAAAAATCAGCCGGGTTTTTTCATTGGCCGCAATCTCGCTTAAGCGGTCCAGATCTAGCGCAAATCCCGCTTTCAACCGCGGTATTTCTACGGGTACGGCCCCTGCAATCAGGCTGTTCACCCGGTACATGGAAAAAGTGGGCGTGGCGATGACCACCTGCGCACCGTTGCCGACGGCCTGACATAAATTTAGAATCAGTTCGTCCGAACCGTTGCCGGCGATGATTCCTTCCACCGGCACGCCGGTAAATTGAGAAATTGCCTTCCTCAATTCGCCGGCCAGGTCGTCGGGATAGCGGGTAAAAAAGCCCGACCTCCATTGCCGGTAAATTTCCTCTTGCAGAAAAAGGGGAAAGTCAAAAGGGTTTTCGTTGGCGTCAAGTCTAAGCAGGCCGTTTTTGGAGGGCTCGACCTGGTACGGCGCCAGGTTTTCGAGATCGTGACGCAGAACCCTTTTTAGATCGAAAACCATCTTCAACTCTCCTTGGGAAAACAGGCATTGGTGATAACGATAACACTTTTAGCTTTCGACGCCCCGCTCAAAAAATCCTTTTTCATATTTTAAAGCCTTTTGCCCGATGTCGCGACGGTAGTGCATCCCTTCAAAACTGATTTCCCGGACTCCTTCGTAAGCGTGGATGATGGCTTCCCGGATCCCTTTTGCCGCCGTCGTCACCCCGAGCACCCGACCGCCGGCGGTGACCACCTGCCCGTCGACCAGGGCAGTGCCGGCGTGGAAAATCAGGATATCGTCGGGGACGTTTTCCAGCCCCTTAATCACTTTCCCTTTGCCGTAGGAACCGGGGTACCCGCCAGACGCCAGAACCACGCACACGGCGGCGCCTTCCGCCCAGCAGATGTTTTGGGCGGCCAGCCGGCCGGTCAAGACGGCTTCGCAGACATCCACCAGATCCGTCCGGAACAACACGAGCAGCGGCTGCGCTTCGGGATCGCCGAAGCGGGCGTTAAATTCCAAAACTTTCGGTCCTTCCTCCGTCACCATCAAACCGGCGTAAAGCACGCCGCGGTAGGGACATCCTTCGTTGGCCAAACCCTTGACCAGGGGAATTAAAATTTTTTGCAGCACCTCTTCGGAAACCCGGGGCGTGCAGACCGGCGCCGGAGCGTAGGCGCCCATCCCGCCGGTATTGGGCCCCTGGTCGTTGTCGTAAACCTGCTTGTGGTCCTGGGCGGCCAGCATGGGCAGAACGGTTTCGCCGTCGGTAAAGGCAAGGATGCTGACTTCTTCCCCGGCCAAACATTCTTCAATAACCACCCGCTCCCCGGCCTGGCCGAAAATCTTTCTTTCCATCATCTCGGCGATGGCCGCCAGCGCCCCGTCGGTAGTGGCGCATACCTTGACCCCCTTGCCGGCGGCCAGGCCATCGGCCTTCACCACAACAGGGGCGCCGCGTTTTAAAACGTATTCTTTTGCCTCCCGGGGACGGTCAAAGACAGCGAAATCCGCCGTGGGGATATTGTATTTGGCCATTAATTCCTTGGCCCAGACCTTGCTCCCTTCGATGGCGGCGGCTTTGGCGGAAGGACCAAAGACAGCTAAACCCGCCCGCTCAAAGGCGTCCACAATCCCTGCTACTAACGGCGCCTCCGGACCCACGATGGTCAGATCAATCTTCTCGCGGCGGGCAAAGGAAAGCAGCCCGCCGATATCTTCCGCCTTTATCTCCACGCAGGAGGCCAGGCGGGCGATGCCGGCGTTTCCCGGGGCGCAAAAGATTTTGTTTACCCGGGAGCTCTGGCGGAGCTTCCAGACCAGAGCGTGCTCCCGGCCGCCACCCCCCACTACCAGAACCTTCATGCAAAATCCTCCGTAACTTAATTATAACTCGACTGGAAAATTACGTTCCCGGGCAAGCCAAAGTTTTTTAAGGAACAAGGTTACGCAGGCACAAAGTGAATCATTGTCGTTGTCTATCCTTTTTTTCCTTTCTTCCTCTGTGCTTTTAATCCCTTTGTGCCCCTGAACCTTTATCCCTTTGTCCCCCTTATGCCTCTGTGCCTTTGTGCCTTCCTTAATGTTTAAAATGCCTCATCCCCGTAAAAATCATCGGGATGCCGTATTCGTTGCAGGCGGCGATGGATTCTTCGTCCCGCAGGGAGCCGCCGGGCTGAACGATGGCGGCGATGCCCGCGCGGGCTGCCTCGTCCACGGTGTCCCGGAAGGGGAAAAAGGCGTCCGAGGCCAGCACGGCCCCCCTGGCGCGCTCTCCCGCCTGGGCCAAAGCGATGCGGGCCGCGCCTACCCGGTTCATCTGCCCGGCACCCACACCGATCAGCTGGCGGTCCTTCGTGACCACAATGGCATTGGATTTAACGTGCTTCACGATGGCCATGGCGAAGGCAAGCTCGGCAAGCTGTTCGTCCGTGGGCTGCTTTTCGGTAACGACCTGGACTTTTTCAGGAATGACCATTTCCCGGTCGGTCTCCTGGAGCAAAAAGCCGCCGTTGACCTTGCGTATCTCCAGCGGATCGTTGGTTTGACCGGCCACCGGTCCCGTCTTCAGACAGCGTAAATCTTTCTTTTGTCCGAGGATGCGCAGCGCTTCCGCGGTATAATCGGGGGCGATGATCGCCTCCAAAAAGATTTTCACCATTTCTTTGGCAGTGGCTTCGTCAACCGGACGATTGCAGGCGACGATGCCCCCAAAAGCGGACACGGGATCCCCCGCGTAGGCCCGCCGGTAAGCTTCCGCCAGATCGTCGGCGCTGGCCGCCCCGCAGGGGTTATTGTGCTTGATAATTACCACGGTGGGTTCGATAAATTCCCGCACCAGTTCAAAAGCTGCGTTGAGATCGAGAATGTTATTGTAGGAGAGTTCCTTTCCGGTAAGCTGAACAGCGTTTCCCACGCAGGCCCCGGCCACCCCGGGCGTTTTATAAAAAGCCGCTTTTTGGTGAGGATTCTCGCCGTAGCGAAGCTTTTGCCCGAGTTCACCCGTAAGGATCATGGTCGCCGGAAAAAGATCGTCACCAGAAACCTTGCGCAGGTAACCGGCAATGGCAGCGTCGTAGGCACAGACGTGGGAAAACGCCTCCCGGGCCAGACGCAGCCGGAATGCTTCGTCGACCCGGCGGCAGCGCAGGGCTTCCAGCACCGCGCCGTAATCTTGCGGACTGACCACCACCAGCACGTGCCGGTAATTCTTCGCCGCCGCCCGGATCATGGCC
>DAISHP010000078.1:0-7351 GCA_036822475.1 Bacillota bacterium | reverse complement strand
GCCTTGAGCGAACGGGGGTTGGTTTTCAGCGGCACGCTGCCTGACGGCTACCTGGTCGAGATTATCGAACTGCCCGATCATCCCTGGTTTGTAGCCACCCAGTTCCATCCGGAGTTTAAGTCCCGGCCGAACCGGCCCCACCCCCTCTTCCGCGATTTTATCGGCGCCTGCCTGCAGGAGCGGCAAAAACGGGGAAAATAGGCGGTGCTGTTTTGGCGTATAATATGAACGTGCCGGGATAGGGCACGGAGGCAAAAAGGGACAAAGGCAAAAAGGCACAGAGGAACAGAGGCACAAAGGGGAAAGGCACAGAGGAACAGATGGAATAATCTGGAGTTATAAAGAAAGTTAGGAAAAATAGTCTGGAGGGATTGAGAAAAGACCTCCTTCCTCCAGAGAAACATAAATCCATAGGAATTTTCTTTTTCCTGCCTTCCAGATATGGAATAATGATGGCTTAAGATCTGAAACCTGACCACTGTTCCAGATACCTATATTCTCTGTGTCCTCTGTGGCTTAACTTAAAAATACGAAAAATAGTCGTAATCCGGAAAAGGGTATCACCCCCTAATCCCTAATCCCTAATCCCTAATCCCTATTTTTAAGGGGTGAGGTAAGTTGAAACGCAAAGTGATTGCGGGTGCGGTGGTCGGGATCGTCCTCCTCTCGCTGGTGATCTGGATCGCCGTGGCAGATACCCGGGCGCCGGGTGAAGGAGCGGTGGTGCGCGGCCGTTCCGCCGGCGCCGTAGGGGTGATCGCCATTAACGGCGTAATCACGTGCGGCCGCAGCAGCGGCGGCTTTTGGGGCGCGCAAACCGGTTCGGAAGACGTGCTCGCCCGTCTGCGGGAAGCGGCCGGGAATCCCGAAATCAAGGCGGTGGTCTTGCGCCTGAACAGTCCGGGCGGGACGGCTTCCGGAGCGCAGGAAATCGCCGGGGAAGTGGACCGGCTGCGCCGGGCCGGAAAAAAGGTGGTTGCTTCCATGGGGGACGTGGCGGCCTCCGGTGCCTACTGGATTGCTTCCCGGGCGGATAAAATCATCGCCAACCCGGGCACCTTGACCGGGAGCATCGGCGTAATTATGGAGACCCAGGACTTGCAGGGGCTTTACGAAAAAATCGGCGTCAACACGGAAACATTTAAAAGCGGCCCCCATAAGGATATGGGTTCGCCCGCCCGTGCCGTGACGCCGGAAGAGCGCACCATTTTTCAGAGCATGGTGGACGATATTTACCAGCAATTTTTAACCACCGTAGCCGAGGGGAGAAAAATGAATCCCGCCGACGTCCGGCGCCTGGCCGACGGCCGCGTTTTTACGGGGCGCCAGGCGAAAGAGGCGGGGCTGGTGGACGAACTGGGCAATTACCGGGAGGCGATCAGCGCGGCCGGGCAAATGGCCGGTCTGGGACACGATCCGCGGGTGATTGAACTGGGGCCCAGGGGACTGTGGCAGGAATTGCTTGGCGGCAGCCGGAAGGCGGCGTTCGGGGATCTCCTGCCGCTGGGCGCCTTTTCCGCCGGGCAGGGGGAGGCTAAAAGCGCTGAAAAACAGGTGCTTTATCCGGCCATCTGGCTCCTTTATCCCGCCTATTTCATTGGAAAGTAGGTTTTTAAGACGATGAGGGAGGAAGGAAAAATGACGGATGGGCAGACCTCTGCCATCGGCGGCGCCCCTGGCGGCGGGGAAGGTTCGCCGGAGGGGCAAATACCGGCGGCAAATAACGGCGGGACCGGCGCACCGGGAGCGCCCCCCGGTTTTCTGGAACTGGTTTACGGGGTATTGTTCGAACCGGCGGCTGCCTTTCCGAAAATCGTTCAGCGGCTGCCCATCGGCCAGACCGTTTTGATTTTTACCCTGGTCAACGTCCTGGTTGCGATCATGAGCGGGTTACTTACGCCGCGTTTAATGTACCCGCCTGCCGCCGGCCAAATGGCGGTAACGATGAAGGCCATGACGCCGGTAGTGACCATTCTGGGTCTGGTTTATCAATACGCGAAGTGGTTTATTTATAGCGCGTTGCTGCACCTGCTCGCTGAATTTTTAGGCGGCCGGGGAAGGGCGAGGGGAGTGTGGGCGGTCGCCGGCCTGGCCAGCCTGCCGGGAATATTTTTGGTACCGGCCAATTTATTCCTTTTTATTTTTGGCGCGCAAGGATTCACTCTGTCCCTGTTCATGTACCTGTTCGGTTTCGCTGTTTTAATTTGGGGAATGGTTCTGCTGGCTCTAGGCATAAGGGAAGAACATAATTTATCCACCGGAAAGGCCGTAGCGGTGGTTTTGCTTCCCGTCGGGGCCGTTTTGGCCGGCGGAGTTATTTTGCTCGTCGCCATAATGGCTACCGCCGCTTCCCTGGCGACCCTCCTGCCGGTGCCGAAATTCATTCCTTAAAATTTTTTCGGGCAGGAGGATTTTCTTTTTCTGCCGTCGAATGTTTACAGGCCAGAGTTATTATCCTAAGTTTTCCGGCGGCGAAAGGGGTAGTGTCGAGAAGAGAAGAGAACAAGCTGAGAGATCCTCTCCAGAACCCTCACTGAAAGAATAGAATGCAGGCTTTGGTTCCCCGTCGCGGGGAAAAGGGATCGTGCTGGGTTTATTTTTGGACAAGGGGGCAGGAAAGAGATGGGTGGTTGCGATCTTCTGATTGTTGACGATCAGACGGGGGTTCGCAGGTTGCTTTACGAGGCCTTTGTGGAGGAGGGGTACCGGGTGGAGATGGCCGCTTCCGGACCCGAGGCAATTCAAAAGGTGCTTTGTAAACCGCCGGACGTAATTTTGCTTGATAATAAAATGCCGGTGATGAGCGGTCTGGAAACGGCCCAGGAAATCCGCAAATTAAATTACGCCGTGCCCATCGTCCTGATGACCGCCTACGGGGAACTGGACATCACCGCCCGCGCAAAAAAACTGGGGATTACGCACTATATAGACAAGCCTTTCGATTTAAACGAAGTTCGCCAGCTGGTTAAAGCTTTGCTGATTGAGGCGCGATATGCCAAAAGGTATCTGGAAGAAATCGGCTAGCAGGGTTATCTTTTTCAGGCAGCGAACAGCGTTTCTCCAACAGGCAAGCCGGCGCAGGCGGGGACAGGAGGTTTTGCGCTCGTGTTGATTGCCACCCAAACAATGCTGGCCATGCGTTGTCCTGAGTGTGGCAGGCTGGAATACCATAAGCTCTCCCGTTTTGATTTTTCCGCGGGTTGTGCGGCGCAGATCAGGTGTTCGTGCGGAGCGTTAAAATTAGCGGGAAGAAAAAAAGGAACGCATTATTTCCTGCAGGCGCGGTGCGTAGTCTGCGCAAGCATGCATCCGTACCGGTTAAGTAGCCGCATTCTTTTTTGGGCGCAGGAAATAACCGCTCTGTCCTGCCCGGATACGGGCCTGGAGCTGGGCTACCTCGGCCCCCCGGCCAAAATGAAAAGCCAAAAGAAAAAGACTTTGTTTCATGAGCTTGCCGGCGAAGATTATTTTCATAACAGTGAAGTAATGGGCCAGGTTTTAACGCACATGTGTGATCTCAGCGAAGATGGTTTACTTTCCTGTCAATGTGGCAATTATAAGATCGACATCGAAATCTTTCCCGACCGGCTGGAATTGCGGTGTGTGAGGTGCGGTGCCGTAAGCGTGGTTTTTGCGGAAACGGAGGAAGACACCGCCATCGCTCTGAAAATCAACGAACTGGAACTGATTCAAAACGGGGTTATGTTTTTAGACGGAATCCACGAACAGGTGAGGAAACGGTAATGTCCTTTATTCCGGCAGGCGTTTTATTGCGGGCGGCCCAAAGCGGCGGGTACGCTGTGGGCGCCTTTAATTTCAACAATCTGGAAATTTTGCAGGCCATCGTCCAGGCGGCGGAAGCGGAGAAGGCCCCGGTTATTCTCCAGGCAACTCCGGGAGCCATCCGTTACGCGGGTCTGGATTATCTCGCCGCCCTGGCCCGGGCGGCCGCCAAAAAAGCCGCAGTTCCCCTGGCTCTGCATTTAGATCACGGGACGGACCCCGGCCTGGTTGAGGAATGTATGCGGGCAGGGTTTAGCTCGGTGATGATCGATGGTTCGAAACTGCCCCTGGAGAAAAATATCGCGCTGACCAGGCAGGTGCGCGAAGTCGCCCGGCGCGCCGGCATTTCCGTGGAAGCTGAGTTGGGCAGGATCAGCGGTACGGAAGACGAGATTACGGTGGCCGAGCGGGAGGCTCTGTTTACCGATCCAGAAGAGGCGCGCTTTTTTGTGGAGCAGACGGGTGTGGATGCGCTGGCCGTGGCGGTGGGCACCGCGCACGGGGTTTATCGCGGCGAGCCGCGGCTGGATTTGGAAAGGTTGAGCAAAATCCGGGAGCTGGTCACGGTACCGCTTGTCCTGCACGGTTCCTCGGGCGTCCCCGACGACGTCATCCGGGAAGCAATTGCGCGGGGCGTGCAGAAAATAAACATCGATACCGATATCCGCCTGGCTTTTCTCGGTGCCGTCCGGCAGGCGCTGGCCGAAAAACCCGGCGAGATCGACCCCCGCAAAATTTTAAGCCCCGCCCGGGAAGCTGCGGAGGAAGTAGTCCGGAAAAAAATCCGGCTCTTCGGCAGCGCGGGTAAAGCGGGGTAAATAAGTAAAGTGCCAGGCACTTAACTTATTTTTGAGGGAGTTCCCCATGAGAACGTTCGTTCTCTCCATTAATAATGAAAATGTTGCTCTCAGACAGGCATATTTCCCTTTGTGCCTTTGTGCCTGTTGCCTTTGTGCCTCTATTTTCAAGGGAGGTTTTTCGGGAAAAAATGAAACTCTTTTTGGACACGGCAAACATTGAAGAAATCAAAGCTGCCCACGCCCTGGGAGTCATCAGCGGCGTAACCACCAACCCCTCGCTGATTGCCCGGGAAGGCCGGGATTTCCGGCAGGTTGTCAGGGAAATTGCGGCTGTTGTGGACGGGCCGATCAGTGCGGAAGTAATCAGCAGCACGGCTCCGGAGATGATTGCCGAAGCCGAAGGGCTGGCCGCCATCCACCCCAACGTGGTCATTAAAATTCCCATGACGGGGGAAGGATTGAAGGCGGTCAAGGCTCTCTCCGAAAAAAAGATCAAATCCAATGTAACCCTGGTTTTTTCGGCCAACCAGGCGCTGCTGGCTGCCCTGGCGGGAGCGGCTTTTGTGAGCCCCTTTGTCGGACGCCTGGATGACATCGGCCACGACGGGATGGAACTGGTCGCGGACATCGTGGAGATTTACCGGAATTACGACTTTCCTACCCGGGTCATCGCCGCCAGCATCAGACATCCGCTGCACGTGCTGCTGGCGGCCAGAGCAGGGGCGGACATTGCCACGGTGCCTTATAAAGTTTTAAAACAGATGCTCGCTCACCCCCTGACCGATTTGGGGATTAAAAAATTTTTGGAAGATTGGACGAAAGTCTCTGGCTAATTTTCAATAAACGTGGTATTGTAGAAGATAGCTAAATGAACAGATGTACTCCCTGCCGGATTCAACCACCCGGAAAAGCGTCCCTATCTTCAAAAACATCTTCTTTTAAAAACGTTCCCTATATCTAAACGGCCCGTCACCGGCCTCCACGTTAAATTCCCGGTTAGAATGACGCCGGCTAAATCTTTTCTATAAAATTTCTTTTTCCTGCCTTCCGGATATGGAAAATTAATAATGGCTGAAGAGCCGAAAGCCGGCTTGACTTGTCCCCGGCACCTATATTCCCTGTGTTCTTTGTGTCCTCTGTGGTTGATTCAGGAAGCGCTGCCGGCAGCTGAAGGACTTAAAGGCTGGTTTGCCGGCCGGGAAGAATAAAAAAGGGGGGGTACCCTTGACTTCAACCTATGCCGACTTAGAAGGCAAAACCCTGCAAGAGCTTTATAAAATAGCCAAAGAATTAGAAATTTCGGGTTATTACCGGCTCCGGAAAAAGGAATTGATTTATGAAATTTTGAAAGCGCAGACCGAAAAAAACGGCCTCATGTACGCCCAGGGGGTGCTGGACATTTTGCCCGACGGTTACGGGTTCTTGCGGCCTTTCCAGTATCTCCCCAGCCACGACGATATTTACGTATCTTCCTCGCAAATCCGGCGCTTTGATTTACGCACCGGCGACCTGGTGGCCGGCCAGGTGCGCGGTCCGAAAGAAAATGAGCGCTATTTCGCCCTTTTGCGCGTGGAACAGGTAAACGGAATAAACGCTGAAGAGGCCTCGGAGCGGCTGCATTTTGACGGGCTGACCCCCCTGTACCCCCAGGAGCGCATCAGGCTGGAAACCACCCCGCAAAACTATTCCACGCGGATTATCGACCTGCTGGCACCGGTGGGAAAAGGCCAGCGGGGCTTAATTGTTTCCCCCCCGAAAGCCGGCAAAACCACCCTGCTCAAGGAAATTGCCAACAGCATCACGCACAACCACCCGGAAATTTATCTGCTGGTCCTGCTGGTGGATGAACGGCCGGAAGAAGTTACCGACATCGAGCGTTCGGTCAAAGGGGAAGTGATCAGCTCCACCTTTGACGAGCCGCCGGAAAACCACGTGAAAGTGGCCGAAATGGTTCTGGAGCGCGCCAAGCGCCTGGTGGAGCATAAGCGGGACGTGGTTATTTTGCTGGACAGCATCACCCGCCTGGCCCGCGCGCACAACCTGGTCGTCCCGCCCAGCGGGCGCACCTTGAGCGGCGGGATGGACCCGGCGGCGCTGCACAAGCCGAAGCGGTTTTTCGGCGCCGCCCGCAAGGTGGAAGAAGGCGGCAGCCTGACCATTATGGCCACCGCCCTGATTGAAACGGGCAGCCGGATGGACGACGTGATTTTCGAGGAATTCAAGGGCACCGGCAACATGGAACTGATTCTCGACCGGCGCCTGGCCGAGCGGCGCATCTTCCCCGCCATTGATGTGCAGCGCTCCGGTACACGCAAGGAAGAACTGCTCTTAAGCAGGGAAGAACTGGAATGGATGTGGTATTTCCGGAAGGCTACGGTGAATATGGCGCCCTGGGAAGCAATGGAAATGCTCATTGACCGGATGAAAAAGACTAAATCCAACGAAGAAATCCTGCTCCAGTTCCGTAACGCCTTAAAAAAGTCGGCTGGTTCCGTGGTCATTCCAGACCGCCCGCCGGACGTCCGGCGCGAACTTTCCCCCGCCGGCACGTAAAGGCAGGGGTTAGGGATTAGGGGTTAGGGGGGATACCCCCTTCCCTTTATTCCGGTTATGTTTCGTATTTTATGGGAAAACACATTCTTAGCGCCTTCCCGGATTACTTTACGCCGAGTGATTACCAGACTACCCAGAAAAGATCAGGCACAAAGGCAACAGGCACAAAGAAAATAATTCCGGCGCTTTATGCATATCCCTCTGTGCCTTAAGTG
>DAISHP010000077.1:0-7391 GCA_036822475.1 Bacillota bacterium | reverse complement strand
TACCACCCCAAGGTAGCGCTCTAGCCAAACTGAGCTACGCCCCGTTTATATCTATTATTTTAAACATCCGGACCAATAAAGTCAAGTTATTTATGTAGTTTAATTTTTATCCTGAAGAGGGAATAATTTGCCCACATAATTAACAAATTAGTGGGCACAATATAAAAAACTGAATATCGCTCATTCTTGCCGTTGGCGTCCCTAAAAAAATTAAAGGGAGGCGGGCTAATGGGTAGAAGGCGTGGAGGATTAATGTCCGACAGGCTGAAATACGAGTTAGCCGAAGAGCTCGGAGTGGCGGATATCGTCCGGCGGGAGGGCTGGGGCGGAGTTTCTTCCCGGAACTGCGGCAACCTGGTCCGCCTGGCCATCGAGCGCGCCGAACGCAGTTTAGCCGAAGGACGCTAACGGTTTTAAAAAAGGGATGCCCTTCTTCCATGGGCATCCCTTTTAAATTTTGGGATAAAAAATGAATTTTTGAGGAAGTTTAGATTAAAATAGGCAGGGAGGTGATGTTTTCCCATGCGCGTTCAGGTTGATCAGGATCTCTGCATCAGTTGCGGAACGTGCATCGATCTCTGTTCGGATGTTTTTCGCTGGAACGAAGATGAAAAGGCGCAGGCAATCGAAGAGGAAATCCCGGAGGAACTGGAAAACGATGCCCACGAAGCCGTAGAAAACTGCCCGACCAGCGCAATCTCCGAATTCTAAACCGCAGGGCACGATCTGCTTGCTGGCCGGGTTCTTTTTTTCTTTTCACTTCAAGTATATCTTTCGGGCTGGCCATCGCCGAATTGTTATGCGACCGGGAAAGGGCCCTGGCGCTGGGCCAGGCGGGGCAGACCTGCGCAAGGAAAAGATTTACCGTTGCGCAAATGGTGCGCAGGGTTGAAAAAGAGTACATCAGGGCGCTGACCGCCAAAGGACTGTGCGCGGAACGAAACGGGCGGAATTTGCCGGAAACGGGCGGGGTTCAGGTTAAAAAATGAAATTATTGAAGGAACCGGCCATTTATCTTTATTTGTTGATTTTTGTGCTGAACACCATTTATCCGGAAAAAACCGCCGCAACTCCACCGGCGCTGTCGGAAGCTCTCTCCACGGCCAGGGCGGAGGCGGGGCAGCCCATCCCACCCGCTTCTTCCGCCGGGGGGAAAGTGATGATGATCGTCATCGACCGGCTGACCCTGGCGGATTTAAGCCCGGCAACCCCGGCCAGTGGTGACCGTTTACCCAATTTCCGCCGGTTAATGGAGCAGGGCGCCCTGGGTCTGATGAACTGCAACACCGCCGGCGGCGCCGGAAACCCCGAAAATACATACGCGACCATCGGGGCAGGAGCGCGCGTCAGGGCCCCCGGAACTTCTGCCCTGGGTTTTAACGCCGGGGAAATCCTTCCCGGGGGTGCCGGCCGGCAGGCAGCCGAAGAATACCGGAGCCGGACCGGAAAGGACGCCCCCCGGGTGGCAGTGGTTCACCTGGGCATTGCCCGGATCAGGGAGCAAAACGCCGGGCTCCCTTACCCGGCCCGGCCGGGCGCCCTGGGCACGGCACTGCGCAAAGCGGGCCTGGAAACGGCGGTTTTGGGAAACGCCGATTCTCCCCTGGGACCGCGGCGCCAGGCGGTGTCCATCGCCATGGACGAGAACGGGCTTGTTGATTACGGAAACGTCGGCGCCGGGCTGCTGACGAAAGACAGCAAATTTCCCGGCGGGCTGCGGACCAACTACGCCGGTTTGCTCAGGGAGATGGCCGGCCTCCCCGGGGACGCCGCCCTGACGGTCGTCGAAGTGGGGGATTTATCCCGCCTGGAGGAGTTTAGAGAAGACGTTTTGAAAAACGTACTTTTCGCAAAGCGGGAAGAAATTCTCCAGGAGATTGATTTTTTTCTGGGGCAGGCGATCAGATTCATCGATCTAAAAAAAGATTTGCTCATAATTGTTTCGCCTACCCGCAGCGCCATGCCGCCGGGAAAAGAAAACTACCTTTCGCCGGTGCTGGTTGCAGGCGCCGGCCTTTCCCCGGGTTTTTTATTTTCGCCAAGCACAAAAAGGCCGGGAATAATTCTAAACACAGATCTCGCCCCGACCATTTTATGCTTTTTCCGCCTATCCGTTCCCGGACACATGCTTGGCCAGCCGGTGCAGGTGCTGGCGACAACGGCAAACCAGCCGGCCGCCCTTTCCGCTCTGCAGAAGCAGCTGGCCCTAACCTACGCCGCCCGCCCCTACCTGCAGAAGGGGTATATCATTTATCAGCTGGCGCTGCTGATCGCCGGCCTGGGTTGCATTTTCCGGGGGTGCAGCCGGGCGCTTTCCGTTTTGCAACCCCTTTTGTTGGCCGTGCTGGCCGTGCCCCCGGCTTACCTGCTGCTCCCTTTGCTGCCCCAGCCTTCTTTAATTTCCTTGACCCTGGAACTCATTTTTATTACGGCGGGGCTTACTCTCCTGGCCCTGGCAGCCGCCCGCCGCTCGCCCCTGGGTTCCCTGATCTGCTCAGGTCTGCTGACTGCCGGGCTGATTATGATCGACTCCTGGTTGGGTTCGCCCCTGCAAAAAACGTCGCTGATGGGTTACGATCCCATCATCGGGGCCCGTTTTTACGGAATCGGGAACGAATACATGGGGGTTCTCACCGGCTCTTTAACCGTCGGCGGCACGGCTGCCCTGACCCTTTTTCCCCGTTTCCGCCGGGCCGGCGTGATTACGCTCGGGCTGCTTTTTCTGCTGGCCGTTTATGTGCTGGGAAACCCCCGGCTGGGCGCCAACATGGGGGGAGTAATCGCCGCCTCGACCGCCTTTTTAACCACATTTCTGTTGCTCTGCGGAATCAGGTTTAGTTTCAAAACCGTTGCTTGCCTGGCGGGGGTGGTGATTTTCCTGGTGGCCGGATTATTTCTGATTGACCTGCAGCGTGCCCCGGAGGCCCAGACTCACTTCGGCCGCAACGCTGCCATCGTAATGTCCGGCGGTTGGCCGGAAGTGGTTGACATCATCAAAAGGAAAAGCGAAATAAACATAAAACTGTTTAAATATGCGCTCTGGAGCCGGATCTTTTTAGCCAGCCTGAGCAGTCTGGCCCTTCTTTTCTACCGCCCGGTAGGGGTGATGGCCGGGGTAAAACGAGCCTTTCCCGATCTTTACACAGGCTTCCTGGGGGTGGTCCTGGGCAGCATCACGGCCCTGCTCTTCAATGACTCCGGCATCGTAGCCGCCGCCACCACTTTGATTTTTGTAGTTTCCCCCCTGATTTATCTGATTTTAACGGAGCAATGTAAATAAAAATTTTATTTGACAACTACCGATCTTATGCTACAATTGAATTTGATTGAAAATCAGGAAGGGGGAGATAACCCAAATGAAACACCTGGGCCGCCACGTGCTGGCTGAAATTTGGGGCTGTGATTTTGACATCTTAAACGACATGGAAAAAGTCGAACAAATCATGGTCAAGGCAGCATTGGAAGCAGGGGCGGAAGTTCGCGAATGCGTCTTCCACAAATTCAGCCCGCAAGGAATCAGCGGCGTGGTGGTGATCTCGGAATCTCATTTGGCGATTCACACGTGGCCGGAGTTGGGGTACGCGGCAGTCGACGTCTTCACCTGCGGTGAAAAGGTGGACCCCTGGGATGCCTGTAATTATTTAACAAACCACTTCAACGCAAAAAAAATCACGGCCCAGGAAACGAAGCGAGGTATTTTGTCAGCGGCAGACGCACCAGGCGGTCGTAATCTCTAGGAGGGGGATTTTTATTAGTACCCACTTAAAAAAAGGTTAGCGTAAGCCTTGCCATCCCGAAAGGAACAGCAAGGCTTATGCTTTTTTTGAGGAGTTGCCCATGAGAACGCTCGTTTCCACCATTAATAATGAAAATGAGGCGCTCAGACAGGCATTTTCCCTTTGTGCCTTTGTGCCTGTTGCCTTTGTGCCTATTATTTTCGAGGAGGATTTGGGCGTATTTTAACGAAATAATATTTGAAGGATAATTGTTTTAGGCACAAAGTTTACCGGGCATAAAGTAAATATTCCCGGTGTTTATACATATCCCTTTGTGCCTCTGTGCCTTAGTGCCTTGATGCTCCTGCTCAAAAAATATGAGCATTTTCATAATTTTTCCGGTGCCGCTGGCGGCATGGGAGTATAATCCCTGTTTTTAGGAGGTTTCGTTTTGTTAAGTCAAATCCTGGCGCCAATTGAAATATATCTGGAAAAGACCCGGGATATTTTCCTCAAGGCCTGCCGCATCAGGGCAGGGAACTTAGGCCGCCTGGCCCGCCTGGAGTTTGGACCGGCTAATTTTACGCTCCGGCCGGCCCTGGTAATTCTCTCCGGCGGTATGTTCGGGCCGGTAACCCCAAAAATCATCGAGCTGGCGGCAATGTTCCAGTTTGTTTATCTCGCCACTTCGTTGCATAAGGAGATTTCCGAAGATGAGGATTCCCCCTGCGAAGCTAAAAATTCATCCATCGGCAACTATTTTCCCATCCTGGCCGGCGATTACTTTTACAGTAAATCTTTTTTGATCCTTTACGAAACCGGCCTGCTTAAACATTTGCGCACTTTATCGGAAACGATCGGCGAACTCAACAAAGTAAGCATTTTAAAATTAAAAAATCCTGACGATTGCCGGGTACGGAAAGAATACGTGAAAAAAGACACGGCCAGCCTTTTCGCCTGGGGCTGCAAAATCGGCGCGGAAGCAGGCGGCGCCGGCGAACAAGAAATCCAAAATCTCTACCAGTACGGCTTTCACCTGGGCATGGCCACCGGCCTGAGTAAAGAAAACATTTATCCCGAAAAGGCAGCGCAGCATTTTGACGAAGCAAAAGGGCAACTGGCCACCCTGCCCCCGGGAACGGCCCGGGACGCCCTGGCGAAGCTGGTCGATTATCTCCGGAACGGGAAGAAGGACGGAGCAATTGGTTAAAATTCCGGCGCAGTATAAAAATAAAGAGGAATACGTAGAAGCGATCTTTTCCGCCATCGCCCATCGCTACGACCTGCTCAACTCGTTGCTCAGCTTTAACCAGGACAAATCCTGGCGGCGCTTTGCCGTCCGCCGGACGGGTTTAAGGCCGGGCGGCCGCGGCCTGGACGTGTGCTGCGGCACGGGCATGTTCGCCCTTGAGCAGGCGAAAGTGGCCGGCCCCAACGGAAAAGTGGTGGGCGTGGATTTTTGCGAAAAAATGCTGGCCAGGGCGCGCCTGAATATCGCCAAAACTCCTTACGCCGGGGTTATTGAGCTGGTCTTCGGCAACGCCATGAAGCTCCCCCTGGCCGACGACAGCTTCGATTGCGCCACCATCGGGTTTGCCCTGCGCAACGTCCCCGACATTTTCCAAACCGTGGCGGAAATGACGCGGGTGGTCCGCCCCGGCGGCAAGGTGGTTTCTTTGGAACTGTCCAAACCCACGGCGCCGGTATTTAAGCAACTTTATTCCCTGTATTTCAACCGCCTGGTTCCCCTGATCGGGCGCCTGGGCGCGGGGATAAGCGGCCCCTACGGCTATTTGCCCGAGTCCCTGAAGGATTTTCCCGACCAGGAGGAAATCAAAAAGATTTTTGAGCGGGCCGGCTTAAAAGACGTGCACTATTTCCGGCTGACCGGCGGAGTGGTCAGCGTGCACGTGGGAACGGTGGGGTGAGGGCGGCAGCAATGGCTTATCAGGATCTGCGCCAGTTTATCGCGACTTTAGAAGAAAGGGGCCTGCTGAAAAGAGTCACGGCGGAAGTCGACGCCGAACTGGAAATTGCGGAAATCACCGACCGGGTAAGCAAAGCGGGCGGTCCGGCGCTTTTTTTGAAAACGTCCGGGTTTACTTTGTGCCTGCTCTTACCAGTCATCAGTCGTCTGACGCTGGAAGACAAAGTATAAAGTGATTCCTCTTTATTTACTTTGTGCCTTTGTGCCTGTTGCCTCTGTACCTGCTATTCTCCATGCTCTCTGTGTCTAAATTAAATTCACTGGTGAGGTTTACGATCGTGAGCGATTTCAACAAGTCCGCACTCCTCCGGCAACTGCCGGCAGTGCACGAGGTTTTACAGACGCCGCCGGTGGTCAGCCTGCTGGCCGCTCACCCGCGGGCGGTGGTTACGGAGGCCGTCCGGGCGGTTTTGGACCGGGTGCGCCGGCAGGTCGCCGCAGGGGAAGGCTTGCCCGCGGCCGGGGAAGCGGAACTGCTTTTTTTTCTTGCCCGGGAGGTATTCAAAGCAGTTGAACGGGAGGCGCGGCCGAACCTGCGCCGGGTGATCAACGCCACGGGGGTGGTGCTGCACACCAACCTCGGCCGGGCGGTCTTGAGCACAGAAGCGCAACAGGCCATTCAAATGGCCGCTTCCGGATACACCAACCTGGAGCTGAACCTGGAGACGGGGCGCCGCGGGTCGCGCTACGCGACGGTGGAAGGAATGATCACCCGGCTCACCGGGGCGGAAGCGGCACTGGTGGTAAACAACAACGCCGCCGCCGTGCTGCTGGCCCTGGGCACCCTGGCCGGCGGAAAGGAAGTAATCGTTTCTCGCGGGCAATTGATCGAAATCGGAGGCTCGTTCCGGATTCCCGACGTCATGAGGCAAAGCGGCGCCGTCCTGGTGGAGGTGGGAACCACCAACAAAACCTACCCGGACGATTACCGGCGGGCCATTAGCGAACGGACGGGCCTGCTGCTCCACGTGCACACGAGTAATTACCGCATTGTGGGGTTTACCCGGGAAACCACCGTGGCGGAGCTGGTTAAGCTGGGGCGGGAGTTCGGGCTGCCGGTGATGAGCGATCTGGGCAGCGGCGTGCTGATCGATTTAGAGCCTTTCGGCCTGCCCGGCGAGCCTACGGTGCAGCAGGTGGTGGCGGCCGGGGCAGACGTGGTAACCTTTTCCGGGGACAAACTGCTGGGCGGTCCCCAGGCGGGGATTATCACCGGCAAAAAAGACCTGCTGGCGAGGATGAAAAAGAACCCCCTGACCCGCGCCCTGCGCATCGATAAATTCACCGTCGCCGCCCTGGAAGCCACGCTGCGCGCCTATCTGGACCTTGCGCGGGCCGTTGGGGAAATCCCGGTTTTAAAAATGCTCACCGCCGGGAAGGACACCTTAGAGCCGCGCGCCCGGGAACTGGCCCGCCTTTTAACCGGGCTCGCCGGCGGCCGGGCGAAAATAACGGTGGAACAGGTCATTTCCCGCGTCGGCGGCGGCGCCCTGCCCACGGCGGAGCTGCCCTCCTTCGCGGTGGCCGTGAGGCCGGCGGACATTTCTGCGGAAGAATTGAGCCGGCGGCTGCGCCAAGGCAATCCGGCCGTCCTCGGGAGGATTCAGGAGGACCTTTTGCTACTGGACGTCCGGACGCTGCAGGAAGGAGAAGAGGAGTTCCTGGCCGGGGCCGTTAAAAATGCTCTC
>DAISHP010000076.1:0-7400 GCA_036822475.1 Bacillota bacterium | reverse complement strand
AACGAGAGTTTTTTTAGTTTCTTCTTTTGCCTGTTGGGCACAACCGGCCAGAAGGCCGGCCCCCAGGAAAACGGCAAAAAACAAGGTCAGAATTTTCTTTGCTCCCAACACATTATCTACCTCCTCGTTTAGTTCCTCGCCGAACCTATGTTACTACAGGTTCGTTCTTTAAACCTTCATACATCAAGCACAGAGTAAATACGTAATTTTTTTCCTGCCACCCCCCGGCTAAGAAAGTAAAAAGCCACGCAGACAGCTCCTCTTCCGGGAGCGAGGAAACAGCCTCCGTGGCTTTTTTGCTCATAATTCTGTAGATGTCCATTTTTTACTGCAAGATGACTTCGGTCATCCTATTCCTTCTTTAGCTTTTATTCTCTCTCAAGCGCAAAAATCCTGCCCGGAGTCCGCTGCAAAACCCCTTCACATCCGCCAAAACCCAACAAAAACCGAAAAAATTTTTTTATAACTATTAAAGGTAATGGTGCGCAAACCAGTACACCGGCTGCAGGGCCTCGCTGGCGTACACGTCCGCAAGCCGCAGGTAAAGGAGCAGTTTACTCAACAAAACCAGGGAAGTAAGCCAGCCGGCGACCAGGACGATTACCTTGTCCGCCGCTTTCATTCCGGTTGCGTGCAGTTCCGACCGCCTATCGTAGGCCCGGAAGGCGCGCGAGTCGGCGCTTTTAGCCATGGCGGCTGATTTTCTCACGCAATTGGCCAGGAGCGGGAGCATGACCGACCGCGCCGTCTTATAGATGCCGTAGCCAAGGAGGATACCGATCGGGTCGAACGGTTTATCCTTTCTCAGTTTTTGTGAACTGATGGTCACTCCGGCCTCGGCGACGGTGATGGGAATAAAGCGCAGGCAGGTCATTACCATAAAGGATATCGCGTACGGCAGCCTGAGCCTGTTCAGCCCCACGAGTATTTTCACGGGCTCTTCCGTCCAGAAGATGAGCAGCCCCAGCGTCAGCGGGGCGAGAAGCCGCAGGGACTGGGCAGCTCCGTACGTAAACCCTTCGTAATAGATGGCCACCCCTTCCCATAAACCGCCGATGACCGGCGCAGACGGGCTCACCAGCCCGGGTGGAAGCAGGTAGAGCAGGGGCGTCCGCGGGTAGGCGGCGTAGAAAACGGCCTGCACCCACATAATCCCCCACACCGTAAGAAAGGTAATAACCAGGAGGGCTTTCAGCTTGTCCCCGGACAGGTGCGCCGCGGCAACCAGGCCCAGCACGGCCAGGTACATCAAGGCCAGGGCCGGCCACCTGGTCAGCGCTACGCCGGTCACCGCCACGCAAAAGAGCACGGCCAGCTTGGTCCTGACGTCCAGCCGGTGAAAAAGCGTACTTTTCAGCTCCGGCTCGACGAACTTCACCCGCATCAATCCATCACCTTCTTCAGCTTATTGCCCAGATATACGCCCAGCACGGCTCCGAGGGCGGAATACACCGCCGAGACAAGGGCGTTGACGTTGACGTACCAGTCCGGGTAGAAGAGGCGGTACAGGTACATCCAGATGTAATAGAAGGTATAAGTGGAGTAGATGTGCTGGACGGCAAAAATAAGGCCGATTATTGCAAACACCGCGCGGCTTTCGCCAAACGGCCTTTTTCCGCTGGTAAATCCCAGGCAATAGAGCAGGATATCCGCCAGCGCTGCATAGGACAGCATTAGCAACACGGTGACCGGATTAAAGGCGCCGAAAGCGACGCCCTGCAGGATGATTCTGACCAGCGCGGAAATGATTACCACCCCTGGCTTCGGCACCAGCAAAACCAGCGCCACGAGGAACACGGCGTTGAGGATGTCCCAGAAGATGCCGGTGAAGATGTGCATGAACGGCCCCAGCGGCCCGAAGACCGCCCTGGTTACGTCCCCGAAAACAAACCAGGGAACGTCAACGATCGAGAATTTCACCGCCGTAAAGAGGGCGATCAGGATTATTTCACTCGTTTTGAAGCTTCGCACCCACTTTTTATGATTAAATGCCAGCAGCAGCACGCTGATCAGCGACAGGAGCACGGCCAGCGCAACGGAAATTATTTTGACCTGGCTCTCCTTTTGGACGGCAAAATCAAATTTTCTCGTTACGATCTCCACATTCGCGCCGAACAGCGAAACTTTCAGCACCCCGCTGTAGTTCCCCGGCTTAACCGAATAAATATCGGCGAAGACCGGCATTTTGAAGTCCATGGTATCCCCGCCGGCAATCCCGGCCACAGTCTCCGGCACCGGGGCTTCCCTGCCCTCCTCCCGCCGGATGTGTTCCCCCCGGAAATAAGGGATATCTGCACCATTATTATCCACCGCCGAAAATTTAATGTGCAGCGGCAGGTTGAATCCGGTACCGTTTTCCAGCACCCCGCAGACCATCCCCGCCGGTTCGTCAAAGCTCTCTTCCGCCCCGAAAAGCCTGTGGAAGGCAGATCCGACGTCTTCTCTGATCTTAATGTAGTTCTTCAATTCTTTTTTTATGGTTACTTTGTGGGACTGGCGTTGAAAGGGATATACACCTTCGTCGAAGAGGTGTAAATTACTCCGGATGAACTCCAGGTCCGGGCAGGCGATGTTTCTTTCCAGAGTCTCCGTCTCGCCGTTTAGCCGGGCCTGCACGAGAATTTTCCCGGGCCCGGAGGCCGCTGCTGAAAAAACCAGGTTATCTTCTGCGTACCCGGGGGCCATTTGCAGGGGCATAACCAAAGTGCGGCCATCGACCAGTTTTATTTTCTGCGCGTCATACCGGGTAACCCTCACCGTTTCCGGCAGGGCCACGGTCAGGCTTCCCCCGGCCTTTGCCTCCGTCAGGGCCCTTATGCCCACTTCCACCGGAAACTCCAGCCCCCGCACCAGGTAGAAGTCCCTGTCGTTTCCCTGCGGAACGCAGACTTTCAGGTAAATCCCTTTTTGCCAGCCAGGGGGAACTGCTCCGCCGGGGGCGGCCCTGTTCCGGGAATACTCCGGCACCGCAAAATCCCTTATTTCCGTGTGGCCGGCGGCGGTCACGCCGAACCGCACCTTTTTCACCCCGGCCCCTCTTTCGCCGCAATATCTCCGGTAGTCCTCCAGCACATCCACCGAAACATCCCCCTGGGGCAGTTCCAGCATTTTAGGAACCATCACCCGCGGGACACCGTTCCGGTCGAGATAGGTAACGCGCTGGACCTGCGGCGGGTTACTGCCTGCCATCACGTAGTAAATCACGTTGTTGTCCTGGTACTCCACGGCGGCCCACACCTCTCCCGCGCCGCTCCACGACCATTTCAATATTTTCGGGGTTTTATCTTCCGGAAAAGCCAGCTGAAAGACGGCATGCCCCTCCCCGACCGCTACACCGTTGTCCCAGCGGAGATTTCCTTCCAGGGTTTCGAAGCTCGCCCCGGCGGCTCCCGGGTCCGGCTCCGCCCGGACGGCAGACGCAAGGAAAACGATGAAAATTACGGCTGCTACCGTCAAGAGCAGCCGTAAGGCATTTCCCTTCAGTAAACGCCTGTGCATGCCAGCCACCTGCCTGAGCAAATGATACTTCATCTCCTGCCTGACGCCGGCGAAAAAAGCTGAACATTTACCTGAGCCTCAGAATATACAGAGAATGTCTGCCGTGTTTTTCCGTACCCACTCTGGTCGGCCACGTCGCAGCACAAATCACCTTGCTGTCGTTCGCCACACCCAGGCCGCCCCAGAGAACGGCCCCGTCCGTCTGGTAATAACCGATGTACCGGTCCAGAACGGTTTTCTCTGCTGTGTTGAGTTCAGTTCCTTCAGCTCTCTGGGACAGGTCAAAAGCGTAAACGCCGCAGTAACTGTAGTCCATGTTGTCCTGGTTGTGCGAAGTGGCCAGGATTAAGTAATTTCCCCCGACGTACATGTTCGTAGCCTGGCCGCCGAGCCGGAACTTCCACTTCAAGTTGCCGTTCAAATCGTAAACCATCACCGAGCCGGCGTCGGGGTGTTCCACCGGAGGCTTTGCATAATAACTGCTTGCTCCCTTAACGACCGTCTTCTGGGGTGCCAGGATTATTTCATTCTTCCCGAAGCCGGCGCCGCTTCCCCACACGTTCGTGCAGACGGTGGCCTCCCCTTGCTTTACCGGCCTGAAGGCAACGAACTCATTGAGCTTGTTCCCGTCCTGGTCTAAAACGTATACCTTCCCGAAATTGGCTACGGCCACCACTTTATCGCCGACGATGCCGGCAGCCACATTGGTTGTGCTGTTGTAAGCCAGTTCGTCATCGTGCTTAACGTCGAACTGCCAGAGTTTTTTTCCCGTCTTCAGATCGTAGGCATGAACAGAGGCCGGGCCGTTGATGTCGTCGCCGTAACTATAGCTCCCCATGACCAGTTTTCCGTTGAGCACTGTCATTTCACTCATGCTGCAGATTCCCGGGTAACCATGGGACTCTACCTTCCACAGCAGCTTGCCGTCCCTGTCCAGGCAGAGAAGGACTTCTGCTTTATCGGTAATCTTTCCCTCCGCCCACGTGCTGTAACCGTCCACAAAGAGCCTTTCTTCGAAAGCGCTTATCTTCAGGTAACAGGAAATGCTGGTTTTGGCATCCGCTGGTTTGTGCCGCTGCACCAGCGGCGCCAGGTCCTGCTGCACGTCGTATTTCCAGATCTCTTCGCCCTTTTGCGCGTTTAAACAGATGACGTGACCGTGTTCCTTGTCCTGTTTGTCGCTGTATTTTTCGGTCAGGTACAGGCGGTCGCCGCTGAAAACGTAGTTGTCTATGCCCCCGTAGGTGGGCTTTCGCCAAATCTGCCTGCCGTCAGCGGTATCGTACATGGTCATGTTCGCCTCTTCTACGACCAGTACATACTTGCCATCGGGGGAAACTACCGGACGGGTAACCGGGATGCCAAAACTCCACCTCTCCCTGGTAACGTCCGGGATTTTATCCTCCGCCACGCTACTCAGGGGCTGCTCGTGGACCAGCTCGAGCTGGGGCTTCAGGCTGGCGCGTTCAGGCCCGGGGACGCCGGCCTTGCGGGCGCACCCGCCCAGGGCAAGGGTAAGCGCCAGGAAAACCAATGCCAGCAGGGCAAAAAACCTTTCGCGAACCAAACTAAACCGGATTATCACGTTGTCCAAACCTCCTATCTTTTCTAATAAGGAACTAAACGGCCTTTTAAGATGCGCTCAGGCCGGGGCGCCCCAGACAATTTTTGGTTCTTTTACCGCTTCAACGGCCGTCAATTCATCAAGGTTTTTTGCGTGAAGAACTTCTTCCGGACGGCAGTCCGCATAAATTTTTCCGTTCTGCAGAACAATTATTCTGCTGGCATATTCCATTGCTATTTCGAAATCGTGGGTGATGAAAATAACGGTCCTTCCGTGTTTAACCAGATCCCAGCAAAGGTCCATTAATTTTCTGACGTGGTAAATATCCTGCCCGCTGGTTGGTTCATCCAGCAAAATGACGTCCGGAGCCATGGAGAGAACGGCGGCGGCGGCGCACCTCAATCTCTGGCCGCCGGATAAGGTTTGCGGGTGGTAATCTTTTAAAGTTTCCAGTTCCATTACCGTCAAACATTCCGAAACTCTTCTTTTTGTTTCTTCTTTTGTTATTTTTAAATTTTTCGGCCCGAAGGAAATTTCATCGTAAACCGTATCACAGGTCAGCATTAAAGACGGATTTTGAAACACTATCCCGACGGTGCCGGCAAGTTTATAGGCGTTGTATTTCTTTGTGTCCTTGCCCATAATTGTTAAATTACCTTTTTGGGGCCTGAAGATCCCGGCAAAGTGATGCAGCAGGGTGGACTTGCCGCTGCCGTTGTTTCCCATTAGCGCTACAAATTCCCCCTCAAAGAGTTTCAGATTGATGCCCTTCAAGGTCCATTTTGTCCGGTCAAATGATTTTTTACCTTCATAAGAGAACCATAAATCATTGACTTCGATGACTTTTCTACCCTTTTGAGCGCTTCCGCTATTCTCCGGCCCAATCTTTGACCCGGCCGGCGCCCCAGGTTTGAGCTGCAATTTTCCCGGCGTGCTGGATTTAAAGCAGAAGGCAACTGATCCTGGGACCCTCAGGCCAAGCTTTTTAAAAATATCTATCTGCTCAAAAGCTTTCCTGGCCGGTTCGTCGAGGACGATCTCCCCGCCGTCCATGATAATGATCCGGTCTGCCCAGCGGGCCACTTCGTGAATCCGGTGTTCCACCAGCACTACGGTCATTCCTTCTGCGCTCAACTTCTTCACCACGCCGAGAACCTCTTTGGCTCCTTGCGGATCTAACTGGCTGATTGGTTCATCCAGAGCCAGAATTCCCGGTTTCAGCGCCAAAACTGACGCTACGGCGACCCTCTGCTTTTGTCCCCCTGACAATGCGCCGGTGCTTGCGTGGAGAAACTCTTGCATGCCCACTTTTGCTAAGGCCCATTCTACTCTTTCCCGGATTTCTGCTACCGGAAAACAAAGGTTTTCCGGCCCGAAAGCAACCTCATCCAAAACTCTGGTAGAGAAAATCTGCTCTTCAGGGTTTTGGAACACCAGGCCAACTTGCTGGGCCAAAATCCTGATGGGATGATCTTTTGTGTTCATGCCGCAAACGATGACGTCTCCGCGAAATTCTCCCGACGCTTCGTGAGGAATGATTCCGTTTAAACACTTCAACAAGGTTGACTTTCCGCAGCCGGTTGCACCGGTAAGCAAAATAAATTCTCCCTTTTGAATCCGTAACGAGATGTTTCTTAGGGCGAAATCATCCCGGGCAGGATATTTATAGAAAAGATTCCGGATTTCGATCACCGGGGCGCACCTCCCTGCAACTGCAATGAATCTTGTTCGCCCCCGCCGTTGCGGGGGAATTATCCTTTCGCGCACCGCCAAAAACCTTTCTTAACCGGTAGTCACCCGGACGGAGCCGGCCAACTCAGCCGGGTTTGGGCTCCAATACGCGAAAAACCCGGCTTTTCCACGAAAGCCGCTCCCCACTTACAGTGGCGGGACCGTCTGGGATTTTCACCCGGTTCCCTTTTCATCCACGGCAGGGTCGGGATAACTGGAATATTACCATATTGCACCTGATATGCACATATTTTTCATCTTATCCACTATTTCTTGAGAGCATCAATTTGTCTGCAACAAAAGTAGTTCTTCTGGTAGAAAATACCTCTACCAGAAGAACCAGAAAGGAGGAGGATTTGGGTTGCAAAATCAAAAAGCCCCAGTCTCCCGAAGACGACTGAGGCTTAATGGACATCGTCACATTAATTCCGGCACTTTCCTCTCCCCGGGAGGTATTTTATGCCTGACGCATACGGGCAGGTCTCCTGACTCATGGTCATGGCTTACTGACCGCCTTCCCGGGGTGGTTGCTCAGCTTTTCTGGCTTTGCTCCCTGGCAGCGTTAATTTTCCTGCCCTGCTGAGCGCCCCCAGTGGCTTTTCTGATC
>DAISHP010000075.1:0-7426 GCA_036822475.1 Bacillota bacterium | reverse complement strand
AATGAGGGGGATTACCCGTCGCATGGTCAGGCTGCTCACCGCGCCGGCCACCCGGTCCATATCCGCCCTGGACATGATGAAGGCATAGGGCAGGACCGGATTGCCCTCAAGCACTGTCCGGCGGATCTCCGGCGGCAGGCCGCGCAGGTATGCTTCACCCGTATCATACTGGATGTCCAGGCCGGCCAATAAGGAGGCCAATTCCTCAGAGGTGTGCAGCCGCCCGTTTTTAAGCGCATGGAGCGACTCCGCAGCTTCGTCACGGACCCGGGCAGCCTCCTCCAGACTGGCTTCCAGGTCTTTCACCTTTTGCCCGAAGGCAGAGTTGAGGCGTTCCCGGTCAAACCTGAGATCAAAATCAAAGCCGTATTTGTCCAGGATAAACTTTATTTCCTGCTCCTTTTGTTCATATTCACGGATATCCCGGTCAATTCCATTTAAGGCCGTTTTCTCATCAGAGAAAGCAGCCTGGAGTTCTTTCTTCTCATTGTCAATACCCTGCCGGCGCGCCGCTCCGGCGGTCTTCTCGTCCTCCAGCATTTCGATCTTCTTGCTCAGCTCATCCCGGGTATTTTCCAGCGCAGCCCTGGTCTTCCGTATCTCTGCGGCATCCATTTCCCCCAGGAGATTTCTCCCCAGGCTGATGCCCAGCTTCCGCTGAACTTCCTTTTCATCTTTTTCAAAATTTTTCTTCCGTTCTTCCAGCCTTCCCTTTTCAGCATCGAGACTGCTTTTTTCCCTGTCGGCAGCTCGCAAATCTTCCCCGGCCTGCCTCATCAGCTTTTCCTTTTCCGTCTTTTCTTCATGCAGGCGAGTAAGATCGGCGGCAATTGTCTCCAGGGTTTCCTCAAATAATATCTTCAGGGAATATTCCAGGCTGCGCACCCGGCCGTCAGTATCATACTGCTCCTTTGCAGCCGACAGTTTCTCCTCAATACCCGAAAGTTCCGACCGCTTCCGGCGGATTTCCTCTGCCAGGCGGGCTGCCTGCATTATTTTCTCGCGTACTTTGGCCTCTTGCAGGGCCGTTTCCGTTTCACTGCTCATGGTCTCGGCAGTTTTAAGCCTTTTCAAGGCCTCCTGGTGCTCCGACTGCCTCAACCAATAATCATTTGACCGCTCCTCCAGCTGTACCCGCTGCTCCTCGGCTTTACAGGCCTCTATCTCCAGCTGGTTTTTCTCATATTTTCCCTGCAGCGACCCTGTTTCGGAGGTTAAATAGCCGTACAGCGCGGAAAGCTGCCCGGCCAGTTTTTTCTGCCCGTCAAGTCCTTGCAACAGCCCGGCCAGAGCATCAACCTGTTCCCTGAAGGTCCCCAGGAAGCCGTCCAGAAGCTGTTTTTCCAGGATGAACCGTTCGTTCTCCACAACCTCCTGCACCAGGCTTTCCAGCATTTCCTCCAGGCGGCGCGCTTCAGACCTGTTCCTGAACATGGCCTTCTCCACAGTCTTGATGATCCAGTCATTCAACAACTGGCCGGAGTTTTTATACTTCTGAAAGATTTCCTCCAGGCCGCCCTCACTGTCATTGATCTTGGCGATGACATTCCGCCACTCATCCTGGGCTATCCCAAATTCAGCCAGATACTTCCCATAGCGGTCCCCGTCGTCCTCGGGAAAATACCCAAAGACAAAGGGGTCTTTTCTTTCCTTATCGGACATCATCTCCCTGGCTTCCCGGAACGGCATCACTTCCAGGACACCACCGTTCCGGTTCACGAAAGGGATATGGGCGATATCGAAGGCATTGGCGCCGGTATATTTCGAGGTAAAGGTAAAATATCTGATCCGGTTCTTCTCTTCCTCCACCCCCGGCGCTTCCGCGGACACAATCCCGATCCCCGTCAGCAGGTACCCGCCGGCCCCGTCAAGCTTCCACTCAATCATAACGTAGGCCGGCAACTTTTTCTTGCGAAAAAAACCCGCTATGTTGCGGCCCTGGATCCGGACGCCAGGTACCACCGGCTGGAGAAAAAGCTGGACCAGCACGCTTTTACCGCCGCCGTTGGCCAGGTTCAAAAGAGCATTCTCCCCGCCGTGAAAATTAAAGGTTTCATCAAGTATGTGCCGGGAATCATTGTTGTAAGAGAAGTTCACGATCCTGATCCGGTTAATCCTGGGCATTTACCCCAGCCCCTCCTTCAAACAACCCTCTTAATTCAACTACCCTGCTGTCATTGAGATAATAATTCAGCATCAGGTCGTCCAGTTTCCTGGTGGTGCGAATTTCCCGGTCGTCATCCACAATCCTGAGCAAATTCTCCCGCTCCAGCAACCGGCAGGCGATCAGGATGGTGCCCGCCTTGGTCTTGCGGCCTTTTTCCTCGAAATCCTGCTTGCTTTCCCACAGTTCCGCCACCCTGATAAAATTGATGGCGTACCTTTCCTCCAGCAAAGTTGCCTGGTCGCTGTTTTCAAAGGCCATGGCAAAGCGCCTGTCCAACTCCTCGATCAATTTGCTGATTCTTAAAAACTCCCGCTGCTTGGGGTTCCGGTTGCGGCTGCCGTAGAACAGGTAAAAAATGAACATGGAGATATAGCAGAGCAAATAGGCATCAACAAGTCTGGCATCGGAGGCCACCCATTCTCTAAAATCTTTGGTGGTAAAGCCCAGCAAGCTGTTTCCGCTGTCCGGGACCAGGTATAATGTATTGGACGCTTCCACGATCCTGAAGTCCATCTCGTCCTCAAATTCCGCCAGAATTGACCGGACCTCGGTGTTGCGAAACTCCAGAAAAAGGTCTCCGTCAGTCTCCCTGTCGATCTGCCCCTTGTCCATCAATTTCTTAAATATCCTTACCGCAGTGTTTAAATGGCTCATCCAAAGCTCACCTCGATCATAAAATCACTGATGGCTATGCGCCTGCTGAATAGTACGTCCCCCTGACGAAATAAGACTTCCTCCTCAAATACGCTTTCATCCGGCTTTCTGATTTCTATTCTCTTCACCCCATACAAATCAGGACGGTCCTTTTCAATGCAGTACAGGCAAAAGCCGACATCCAGCTCTCCGGTGGCGTTGGCCACCACCTCATCGTGCTGCGCCTGCCATGCCTTGATATCAATGACGTTCAGATCATAAAGCTTCAGCATCGATCTGAAAACCAGATCATCAGCGACTATCAGGTTAAAAATATCCTCCCGGCCTTTCAGATAATCAAACAGCTCGCCAAACCTGTAGCCGGCTCCTTTGCCGGCGGCAAACTCCAGGATACTGCGGATGAATTCTGTATTGGCGTCGTTGATTTTTTTGATTCTCAAGCGTTCGGTATCCTCTCCCAGTTCCTCCACGGCCACTCCCTCAGCCCCGTCCTCCTCCTGCCTGAGCCGGGCCTGGCGCTCAAACAGCGACAACAGATTAAGCTTCCGGTCAGGATTGGGCCTGAACAGGGGATTCAACAGTTTCCACAGGGAGGGGACGACGCTCTCATCGCATCTTTCCAGCCGCACCAGGATTTCCCGTTCATAGTCATAGTTCCGGGCCAGGGATAAAGAAAAAGAATCGGCTATGGTTTCTTTGTATATCTTTGACAGGCCGTGCCGTTCGAGAATTAATTCTTTCTGTTCGTCGATGGTGGTATTGATGTTTCTTCTGATGACGGCGATCTCCGAGCGGGCTCTCTTCATCTCCTCATCCAGGGTTCCCCTGGAAGCTTCCTCTTCTTTAAGGCGTTCCTCCGACAGCACGATCATGTCCCTGATTTCATTCATGATGCCGTACTCTTCCTCCAGCAGGGTGTAGGTGCTGCCGACAAGCCTTTCAAACTCCCGGATGTCCACATCGTAAATGTTTTCCCGTATTTTCTGCATGAACTGCCTGATATCGTTCTTTTTCTGCCTGATCATTTGCACCAGGTTACCGCTCTGCCCGATGGCCTTCTTGTAATTTTTGCGCCTGATCAGTTCGCGCAGCTTCAACTCTTCAATGGTGAAGCTGATCTCCTGCTCCACTTCCTTGGTTCTAAAGAGTAAATCATAGCCCTGGTCCGTAAGCTGGTAGGTCATCACATAGCCCCGGTCGCTCTCCTTCAGCTTGTCGTCAATAAGCCTGACCCGGGTTGGGGCCATACCCTGCCCGTACCTCATCACCGGGTAATATCTTGCTTCACCGCCGTTTTGCAATATGTCCTTGATGATGTACTCCGCGATCTTACGAATGGTTATCAAAGGAAAATCCAGGCCGTAATCAGGGACAATCCTTGCAACAAAGGCTGCGATACTATCTATGGTGCATTCCTCATCCTCTGTAAGAGTCCTTTCCATGATGAATACAAGGACGGAGAAAATAATATTGTCAAGCTGTCCCGGCTCAAACAACCTCTCCATGTCCATCTTCCGGTTGCCGCGGTTTACAATCGAATCTATAGCCGCCACAATCTGCATCCGTTTCTCAAAACCTTCGAGAAACTCCAACTCCCGCATATCCATTGATCCGTTCCCTCGTTTCTAACTCAGGATACTCGACACCACCTGGTAATTGACTATCTCTTGTGGTATATACCTGCCCTTTTCCAAAAAAACCGTCAGCACATCGACCCTGTCAAACCCCAGCATGGAAGTGAAGTCTGACAGGGGAGCCTCCACCCCTCTTTCATCCGGTGACTCCGGGAGTTCCATGCCTTCAGCCAGTTTAAGCATGAGCTGGTACAAGGTGGAAAAAGGTTTGATGTCAAGATTGGGATTGGCCCCCCTGGCCCGGAAAAATAGGCGGATCCCTTCCCGATCCAGGTCTCCGAAATAAAGAAAACGCCCGGCCTGTCCCCTTTTGCCCCCCAGCATGACGGCATTGTATTCCTCCAGGGCGCCGTACTTGGAAATCTTATTGCCTTCGCCGTAAAGAAGCACATCCACAGGAGTGCCGGCGACTATGTTCTTCCCGGTATCCTGCATTAGCTTCCGGAAAGTAAACCAGGTATCCTTGTTTTCCAGGATCAGTACGGTCATCTGCTCCGGGCGGGCATGCACATACTCAAAAAATGGCTCCGGAGTATCGTAATAGTTCAGGAATTCCTCCCCCAGACCATTGTACCTCAGCACTTCCCTTACAAGGGCAAAATGGTTGTCCAGCAGCTTTTCCCCGCCCCACACCGAAAATGACCGTTCCTTGCGCGACATGGGTTCTTCAAGCAATCCCGCCGAGTACCACAGATACCGGCTTAAGCCCTCTACAATCTCCCGGTGTTTTTTATACAATTCCGGCCTTTTGAGATAACCCGAGATATTTAAGGCGGGATTAAGATGACGGATGGATTCAAAATATCCCGAGAAATCTTCCTTCGGTTTAATAATGCGATATTTATTGAACAAAGGCGGCAACCTGCCGTTCAACCCGGAAGACTTGACCGGTACAAGAATTCCATCGTCCACCAGTGTTTCAACCACATGGTGGAAAAGACCATAATCCGTTTCTTTGATAACCTGCTGTAGTTCTGTTTCAGTAAGAATTGTTTTTCCATATTCAAATAACTTTTCAACCGGGCTCATAACAATCGCCTCTTTTGGATCCTTATATCCTAAATATCTGCTTGGTTTATAAATAATCCGGTTAAAAAAACAGGTGTACTGTATTGGAATCAGCACACCCTAATTATACAATAATTATACAAATTTTTATAATTTCGTGACTTCCATTTTAGCCCACATATGCTTTTTATAATTAACTTGAGTTCTTTTTATTTGAAAGAAGACTTCCTAGAACCCATGTTCATTAAGAAAAACCAATTCTCTTTTCAAATGATCACCTGCTTGTCACGCAGGATACATTCCTTAATCCGAGGAGATATTATATCCAAAAATCTTTCCATGGTTAATACCTACCCGGACATCTTAAAGCCCTTTAATAGACATTTTTCGTAATTAAGAGAACAAGACTCGTAAAGCTATTGCATAAATCAACTCACAGCCCTTGCCAGTATTTGGACTATTTCCTCAAGCTCAGCATTCATGGGTATGGCAGTCAGTACTAAATTCACACTTCTTCTACCGGCATTGAGAGAAGCCCTGTGGTAAAGCATCCCACGTTTTTTCAAGGACTCCCATGTTTGCTTTTTGCAGGGATACACCAGGCAACTGGTAATTTTCTTTGCCTCAGGCTGAAACCTTTCGCCCATGGCCGGGCCTGGCAAGAACCTCTTCATCGGGACTCAGCCCTTGAGTACCCACAGCCATAGCCAACAGACATTGAAAAAGTTAATCGGCCAAGTATCTTTGTGGCCCTCTAAATACTTCTCTTACATGCCAGTTAATATAGGAATCCTTCGGCCTGTAAAGTGGACTCTGGGGAGGCCGTATCTCTTTCCCATGGTATCGCATCAGCCATTCTTCAAACCCTTCTGTGCCATGAGCTGCTTCCGCTACTTGGAACTTCAATGACTCGTTTAGAGTAAACACTCCCCGGTCAAACAATTTATGATGCATTGTACACAACGCAATTCCGTTTTCTTCCTGGTCCGGCCCCCCTGCCTGGTGCCACTTTATATGAGCAGCCTCAACGGCAATTAATATATTCCCCAATCGAACGTTGAAGCCACAAACAGCGCATCTGTATTCATAGGCCTTTAAAATACGTTCCCGAAATTGAGGATCTCGACGTAACTTTCCGGCTAACTCCATATCCAAGCCAACTTCATTGAGTACATCTTCATGCATGGTTTCAGGAAAATTTTGCTCTAATAAAATACTTGCCAATTCACGAATAAGCTTTCTGTCCTTAGATAGCATGGAATATATTTCTTCTGTAAATCCCCCATGGGTATCGTTATTAAGGAGTACCTGATCGCTCCAATCCTGTTTCGGATCTATTTCATTTTTGCCGATAAGCTCCCAAATTCCATCATTGGACAGTCGGAGAAAAGGATAACTGGAAACGTAGTTGCGCCTGTGTGGTCCAAATTCCACAAGAAGATGTTTGAGATTCTCCTTTACATCTTTATACGAAACTAGCCTTGGCTCTTTTCTGTCCAGCCGGCCAAGCGCATAAAGAAGTAATAATGGTTTATGTGGAGCCCTTTCTCCATTCCGTTTCCAGGTAATAATATTTGAAAAGATATTTTTCAGTTCGTCTGCCTTCATTTTTTCTCCATTTAAAAAATACGTTTTTATTTGCTACCAAGTGTCCATATTCATTCTCGTACCCTATTGGTCAGCCTACATATCATCGTGGTTGTAAGTCATTACCTCTCTCTGACAATTCGCTCTGCCTCTTCATGAGTTACAGCATATAAATATCGGTCATACATAATAATCGACCAGATCCCTCCAAATTCATTCTCTGAGCGGGTAAAGCCAGCAACCTTCTCTAACCATTTTGCCATACTTATTATGAAAAGGATTTTTAACCTAAAATTTGTATGATGAATTCTTTTACCGCACCACCTGGCTCCACCAGTTTATTTAACGTTTCCTCACATTGATGTAATGTTGTACA
>DAISHP010000074.1:0-7457 GCA_036822475.1 Bacillota bacterium | reverse complement strand
TCTTCCTCGCTTTCGAACACCCGGGCCGGGCCGGTGTGCACGAGCATTTCCGGGCCCACCGCCGATTGCTTGACCTCCGCTCCGTCCGGCGCCAGGTTGCCCCTTAAAACGGCGATGCCCCCCTCGGAAGCGTACGGGTCGGTTAAGGGGCGGATGACCCGGGGATCGCGCACGGCGGCCCGGCTGATGTTTTCGCCCAGCGTTTTGCCGGTGGCGGTCGGTGCGTCCAGTGCCAGCAGTCCGGCGTCACCCAGTTGTTTGAGCACGGCGGAAATGCCGCCCGCCTGGTAAAGGTCAAACAGCCGGTCTTCGCCGGCGGGGCTCAGTTTACAGATATTCGGCACCCGGGCGCTGATTTCGTCGAAGGTTTCCAGGGCCAGGGGGACGTCCGCTTCGTAGGCGATGGCCAGCAGGTGGAGTACCGTGTTGGTGGAGCCGCCGATGGCCATATCCAGCGCGATGGCGTTGTGAAAGGCCGCCGGGGTCAAAATATCCCGGGGGCGCACGTTTCGCCGGACCATTTCCATGACGCGCTCCCCGGCCAGCTTGGCCAGGGCTTTGCGCTGCCCGTAGGGGGCCGGGATGGTGCCGTTGCCGGGCAGGCCGATCCCCAGGGCCTCCGCCAGGCAGTTCAAGGTGTTGGCCGTAAAAAGTCCGGCGCAACTCCCGCAGCTGGGGCAGGCGCTCAGTTCCATCTCGGTCAGCTCTTCCGCGCTCATTACTCCCTGGGCGAAAGCCCCCACCGCTTCAAAAAGCCCTCGCACGAGATCGACCTTCCTTTCCCGGTGCGCGCCCGTCAGCATGGGTCCGCCACCCACGTACACGCTGGGAATGTTCAGGCGGGCGGCGGCCATTAGCATGCCGGGGACGATTTTATCGCAGTTGCCGACCAGCACCAGCCCGTCCAGCTTGTGGGCAACGGCCATGGTTTCAATGGAATCGGCGATCAGTTCCCGGCTGGCCAGGGAGTATTTCATACCGTCGTGGTTCATGGCGATGCCATCGCAGATGCCGATGACCGGAAATTCCACCGGTGTGCCGCCGCCGGCCGCCACCCCCAGCTTGGCCGCCTGGGCAAGCTCCCTTAAATGGATGTGCCCCGGGACTATTTCGTTGAAGGCGTTGACAATCCCGATCAACGGCTTTTGCAGGTCTTCCGGTGTATAGCCCATGGCGTAAAAAAGGGACCGGTGCGGCGCCCGTGTGGCGCCTGTGGTTACCTGTTTACTAATCAAGAAAATTCTCACCCTTTCCAGATCTTCTCTTGATCCCGGTTGATTCGGACACCCCTCCTAATTTCGGACACCCCTCCTAATTATCGAACAATTAAAGATAATTTTCAACCAAAAAATTTTTAAAGTGTAATTTTTCCGGTAATGTTTCAAAATAATGTCCCTGGGGCGGAGGTATCGGCATTATGTCTCGTCCTGCCTGCTTAAACCTTTACATTTTCCCTGATCCACTGCACAATCGTTTCGATGGGCGTACCGGGAGTAAACAGCTCTTTTGCCCAGCCGCCCTCTTTTAGGGCTTTGATGTCATCCGTCGGGATGGTGCCGCCGCCGATGACAATGATGTCTTCCGCGCCGCGCTCTTTCAGCAGTTCGCCCACCCGGGGGAAGATGGTCAGGTGGGCGCCGGACAAAATGCTTAACCCGATGACGTCCACGTCTTCCTGGATGGCGGCTTCGACAATCTGTTCGGGAGTCTGGTGGAGGCCGGTGTAAACCACCTCCATCCCTGCGTCGCGTAAGCCCCGGGCGATTACCCGCGCGCCCCGGTCGTGCCCGTCTAGGCCCGGTTTGGCGACTAAAACGCGAATTCTTCTGCTCATTACTCTCCTTCCTTTCTTTTGGAGAACCTTCCAAAATCCTTAGAAAACAGGCTTTTCTTTGTATTCGCCGAAAACTTCCTTCATCGTCTGGATGATTTCGCCCTCAGTGGCGTAGGCCCGCACGCACTCCAGGATATAGGGCATCAGGTTTTCCGTGCCCGCGCAGGCCCGGCGCAGGTTGTCCAGGGTTTCCCTGACCCGGATGTTGTCCCTTTCCTGGCGCAGCTTCCGCACCCGCTCCACCTGCTCCTTTTCCACCTGCGGGTCAATCTTGAGAATTTCGATTTCCAGCTGTTCGTTGGGGTTGATAAATTCGTTCACCCCGACTAAAATTCTCTGTTTGCTGTCCAGGGCCTGTTGATAGCGGTAGGCCGCATCGGCAATTTCCTGCTGGAAGAAGTTCTGCTCGATGCAGGCCAGCACCCCGCCGCGCCGGTCAATCTCCTCAAAATACTTTTCCGCTTCTTCTTCCATTTTATTGGTGAGCGCTTCGACGTAGTAGGAGCCGGCCAGGGGGTCGATGACGTTGGCCGCGCCCGTTTCGTAGGCGAGAATCTGCTGGGTGCGCAGGGCGACCTGGACCGCCTTTTCGGTGGGCAGCGCCCAGACTTCGTCCATGGAGTTGGTGTGCAGGGACTGGGTTCCGCCCAAAACAGCGGCCAGGGCCTCGTAGGCCGTGCGCACGATGTTGTTTTCCGGCTGCTGGGCGGTCAGGCTGCAGCCGGCGGTCTGGGTGTGGAAGCGCAAAAGCCACGAGCGCGGGTTTTTCGCCCCGTATTTTTCCTTCATCCGGCGCGCCCAGATCCGCCGGGCGGCCCGGTACTTGGCGATTTCTTCGAAGAAGTCGATGTGTGCGTTGAAGAAGAAGGACAGTCGGGGGGCGAAGTCGTCCACGTCAAGCCCTGCTTTGATGCCCGCTTCCACGTAAGCGAAACCGTTGGCCAGGGTAAAGGCCAGCTCCTGCACGGCGGTGGAGCCGGCTTCCCGGATGTGATAGCCGCTGATGCTGATGGTGTTCCATTTGGGCACGTGTTTGGAGCCGAATTCGAAAATGTCCGTAATGATCCGCATGGACGGTTCGGGAGGGAAGATCCAGGATTTTTGGGCGATATATTCCTTTAAGATGTCATTCTGGATGGTGCCCGTGAGCTGCTCCGGACGCACTCCCTGCTTTTCCCCGGTGGCGATGTACATGGCCCAGATCACCGAGGCGGGGGCGTTGATGGTCATCGAGGTGCTCACCTTATCCATGGGGATGCCGTCAAAAAGGGTTTCGAAGTCCTGCAGGGAATCGATAGCCACACCGCACCGGCCCACTTCGCCTAAGGAGCGGGGGTGGTCGCTGTCGTAGCCCATGATGGTGGGCATGTCGAAGGCGATGCTCAAGCCCGTCTGGCCTTTTTCAAGCAGGTACTTGTAACGCCGGTTGGAGTCCTTTGCCGTGCCGAACCCGGCAAACTGGCGCATGGTCCACAGGCGCCCGCGGTACATGTTCCCCTGGACGCCGCGGGTAAAGGGGTAGAGGCCGGGAAAGCCCAGGTCGCGCATGTAGTCAAAGCCTTCGATGTCCAAAGGGGTGTAAAGATCATTGACCGGCATCCCGGAGACTGTTTCAAACCGCTCTTCCCGGTCTTTCATTTGGCTGCGCAATTCCAGCCATTGTTGCCGTCCTTTGCGGATTTCTTCGGATTCGTTGCCCATAAAATTACCACCTCGTTTCCTAAACATTATATAAATTTAATCCTTTTATGAAAGGTTCACCTTGACTCCCGCATCAATTTCCAACCCCCTCGAGATTAGGGGATAGGGATTAGGGGATAGGGATTAGGGGATAGGTACTTTTGTTGAAATTTTATGGAGAGGACGCAAGTCTTCATGGGCAACTACCCTGGAAATACCAGGCACAAAGTTTTCCAGGCACAAAGGCACAAAGTAAAATATTCCCTGGCTGCACCTGTTTCTCCGTGCCTTCGTGCCCCGTGCCCCCCCCCTATAAAAATAGCTTTCGCACATTTTCATCCTCTGTTGATGTCGCCGAAAAAGCAGCATGGAGGTTTAATCCCCGATCTTTTCTCTATCCCCTAATTCCTAATTCCCAATCCCTAATTCCTGTCTTTATATGTCCCAGCGCGGGCAGCGTCCTCCCCAGCGCCCGATGACCCGGTCCGCTTCGTAAATCTCCACGATTTCGCACGTATTGGGGCAGCCGTCGCACTCAAAACTGCTTGTCCGGTAACTCACTTGCGCGGTACCAAAACCCTTAAAACTGGTGGATCCTTTTCTGCCGGCCTCTTCTTTGGCCAGGTAGGCGACGCCGATGGCGCCCATGATTTTATGGTGCTCCGGGACGTAAATTTCCAGGTTTAAAGCCCGCTCAAAGGCCGCCTTAATGCCGACGTTGGCCGCCACCCCGCCCTGGAAGACAACCGGCGGGAGGATTTCCTTGCCCTTGCCCACGTTGTTCAGGTAGTTGCGCACCAGGGCCTCGCACAACCCGTTAATGATGTCCGGCAGGGAGTGCCCCATTTGCTGTTTGTGGATCATGTCCGATTCGGCAAAGACGGTGCACCGGCCGGCGATCCGGACGGGTTTTTGCGACTGCAGGGCCAGGCCGCCGAACTGGTCGATGGGAATGTTCAGACGCGCCGCCTGCTGGTCCAAAAAAGAGCCCGTTCCCGCCGCGCAGACGGTATTCATGGCAAAATCAACCACCACCCCCCGGCGTAAAATAATCATTTTCGAATCCTGGCCCCCGATTTCGAATACAGTCTGGACGTCGGGAATCAACAAAGAAGCGGCTAAAGCGTGAGCGGTGATTTCGTTTTTAATCACGTCGGCACCCACCATTACGCCGGCCAGGAAACGGCCGCTTCCCGTGGTCCCCGCGCCAGCGATTTCGATCCCCGCCGGCAAACTTTTCCGGACCTGCCGCAGGCCTGTCTGGATGGCTTCAATCGGCCTTCCGGCCGTGCGCAAATACAACCCGCTCAGGATTTCCCCGCCTTCCGTCAGCACCACCAGGTTTGTACTGACGGAGCCCACATCGATGCCAAGGTAAGCTTTCATCCCGTTCCCTTCTTTAAATGTTCACGGCCAGTTTGGGCGACTTTGCCTGCCTTTTCCGGTAGCGCAGCAAGTCCACGAAAGCTTCCAGCCGGGTGGTCATTCCGGCTTTCCCGGTTTGTTCGTCGAGGAAAAAGGTGAGCACGGGCAGATCATAATCTTTAGCCACCCGGGGCAGGATGGTACGGGCGACAATTTCCGGGATGCAGGTGAAGGGAGCCAGCTGAATTACCCCGTCGAAGCCCCGTTTGGCGTAAATAACCGTGTTGCCCACCGACTCGCGGCCGTGTCCGCCCAGCAGTTCGGGCAGATAGGGCAGGGCCGCCTCGCGCACGGTGATGTTTTCTTCCGTTTCCGCCCAGGTGTTGTCGCGGGTCCAGCCGGTCAGGAACATGGAGCGTTCCACCTCCACGCCCAGGTTGCCCAGGGTTTCTTCCATTTCCAGGTTGCTGGCCGGCTCCAGCAGAACGTAAATTTCCCCCACGATGCCCACGCGCAAAACTTCCCGTTCCGGGTCCTGCGGCACTTTTTGCAGCGCCTCCAGGGCAGCGGCTTCCGCCTCGATGATTTCTTTTAAAGAATAAGCGCGGTCAACCCATTCCACGCCCTGCCGGTAAACCCTGGTGGTTGTGCCTCGGCTCAGTTCGCGCGGGCGCACCCGGTGGCTGAGCTTTTCCAGGTTGTCCAGGGCCTGGATCTTGCGCCAGGCCCGCCGGACGCACTCGTAAATGGACCGGTAGGACAGCCGGCGCGGATTCAGTTTTTTCACGTTCAGCAATAAATCCAGGGGGTAAAGCCGCGGCGGCTCGAAGACGATGATGTCCACGGGGTAGCCCAGGGAGCGCAGAATTTTTTTATGCAGCTGGGCGTAATGGCCGGCCCGGCAGGGGCCCACCCCACCGCTGGTGACGATCAGCTCTACCCCTTGCGGGCAGGTCTCCAGGTAGGTGCCCAGGAGGATTTTGACCGGAAAACAGGCGAATTCCGGGGCGTACTTAACCCCCAGGTCCAGCGTGCGCTTACTGGGCCGGGGCGGCATAATTACCTCGTTGCCCAGGCCGTTCATCAGCATTTTCAGTGCTCGCTGCGCTTCCGCAACGTGGGGAAAGGTGATTACTGGCATCAGGCCGCCGCCTCCTTTTTCCTTCTTACCATATCCGCAAAAGCTTCCAGGCGGGTGGTCATGCCGGCCTCGCCGCTGTGCTCGTCCACAGTTAAGCTCATAAACGGAATGCTGGAGTGTTCCTTGACCAGCATTTCCATGAATTTATCCAGCATGGCGTCCGGCCCGCAGCCGAAGGCGGTGAGGTGGATGATTCCGTCTACCCCGCCGCGCTGCAAGAGAAACTGGGTAGCTTTATAGGCCAGGTCGCTAAACGTCCAGAAAAGCCGTTTGTCTAAAATATGCGGCTGCCTGGCCAGGGGTTTCGCCGGTAAATTTTCGGCAGTAACCGCCTTGATTCCCATTTTGAACAATTTATTTAATAGTCCGACGCTGACAAATTGATCATAAATAAGGTACGGGTAACCCAGGATGGCAAAAACGAGTTCCGCTTTTTTCTGGCGGAAATGGCCTGCGGATTTCCGGACCGCGGATTTATTTTTGAAGATTTCCAGGGCTTCCGGGGGCTGACAGCCCGCCTGCAAAAGGGCGGAAAAACGCCTTCCGGCGAGCATGGCTTTTCCGTAAGCCCGCGCTACGGCCGGCCACTTGGCGCCCAGGGCGCGACCCGCTTTGCTGTATGCGCGGTAGAGGGCACCGGCTCCTTCGCGCACATCCATCCGGACATCAATCAGCGGGGGAAGGTCCGTCAGAACGTGCCTGATCATATCCGGCAGCCCGAGAAATTTAGGGCAGTAGGTAGTCTCGCCATTTAAGCAAACCACCCGGGGCACAAACAGGTAGTCGACCCCTTTTTCAATCAGGTTCAAAACGTGACCAAAGTACAGCTTGATGGGCACGCAGGCATCTGCCAGCGCTTCTTTAACGCCGTAGTCCAACGCTTTTTTATTTGTTTTGCCGGAGGTGACGACCTCGGCGCCGATCTTCCGGAAAAAGGTTTCCCATACCGGAAAGTACAGGTAATAAAGCAGGGTGCCTGGAATACCGACCCGGGCAGGCATGGCCGCACCTCCTGAGAACAGGACAATAAATAAAAACACTCAGGCACAAAGGCGAACAGGCACAAAGAGAAATGTACCGGGAATATTAACTTTGTGCCTTTGTGCCTGGGAAACTTTGTGCCTGATCGTTAATTTAATATTTATTGAGTATTTCGATGAGCATGGGGAAAATCCTCTTCCAAAAGGTTACAATTTTCGCCCGGGAAATTTGCTTTTTAAAACTTCCCAGCTTTTGGGGTCCTCTAAGCCCAGGCGCCAGACGGCGACGCCCCCCAGGTTGTACTTCACCGCCAGATCCAGCTTGCCCGCCCAACTGCTGGCGTTTTCAAAGTAAACTTCGTGGCGGGAGCCGTTTTCATCTACGTAGGTAAAACAGGGGACCTGCGCCCTTTCGTCCCAGCTGATCGGCTGCTGGTAACGGCGGGCGGTGGCCATG
>DAISHP010000073.1:0-7478 GCA_036822475.1 Bacillota bacterium | reverse complement strand
TGGGGTACCGCATTGCCCTTTCTTCCGGCGAGCTGGCCCCGGTGGCCCCATACATTCTCCAGCACCACGAGCGGTGGGACGGACGGGGTTATCCCCTGGGCCTGAAGGGAGAGCAGATCCACCTCTTGAGCCGCATCCTGGCCATAGTTGATGCCTACGATGCGATGACGTCGGAGCGCCCTTACCGCGGTGCAATGTCGCCCGAAGAGGTCCTGGAGGAGCTGAAGAGGTGTGCGGGGACCCAGTTTGACCCGCGCCTTGTGGAGATCTTTGTGAGGTTGCTGGCGGGAAAAAGGAAAAGCTGCCCGGAAAAGAATTCAGGATAAAGATAGTCTCCCGCACTGCGCTTTGGCGTCGGTAACGGGATTCCGAAGGAGCAAGTTTTGATTTTCCTGGGGAGGTGCAAAAGGTTGGATATTTATGCCGTATTGTGCCGGCAGGCGGCGGAACTGGCCGGCCGGGCCGGGCTGCTCGCCTTACCGGTCGAGGTGCGTGCCCGGGTGCTCACACCGTAGGAAGCAATTGGTGACCCAGGAAGGTCAGATTTTCCTCTCCAGAAGAGAAAGGAGTGCCTGGTGGAGGCACAGTTTCAGAATGCGCGCGGCCAGGCCTTTACCGGCCAGCCGGGGCATTTTTCGGGTACCCTCGGGGAGGTCTTTGGACTCTTGCTTAACGACAATTACACGCGTGCTGCATTTGTGGCCACGCTTAACGCCCTGTTGCGGCATCTGGGAAGGACCACGGGAACGGTGCACTGCCGTAACGAGGGACCGCGTCGTTGCGCCGGGGATTGGCCGGCTATTTGAAGGTGCGCTTTGGTACGCCGAATTAAGCCATTGATTGCGTATTATTTGCGGCATATGGCAGGGTTTCCCTGTTCCCGGTTGCGCGGTGCCGCCGGGCAACGGAACGTAGCAAGCAGCAGGTGTGAAGGAGCTGGCATCGCTACCACACCAGAGATTGCAGTAGTACCGACCATCTCCTCCATAGAGTAGATAACTGGCTCAGAAGCCTTGATGATATTTCTACCACGTCTGATGGCCATCGGGCGAGTGAAGTTGTACCAAGAAGGATTTCTGAAAAACAAAAAGTAAATATTAATAAAAACTTTCTAGGCAAGGAGAGGGAAAGCAATGAAAAAGCGGAACAATAACGTGCTCGTTTTTCTCCAAATGATTTTTATCATTATGCTTCTCCTCAACGTTCAGCCAACAAAAGCTTTTTCCGCCCCTACCGCTGGTAAAACTGTGGTTACGCTCGGGAACGACTTAACGCCAACTCAAAAAGAAGAGATGCTCCAAATCCTCGGTGCTCCCAAAGACACCACTCCCTTAATCATCACTAACCGAGAAGAACACAAGGCGCTTGGTAAGTACCTGGCCCCAGAGGTAATCGGTAACCGGGCAATCTCTTCGGCCAAGGTAGCTCTTGGCGAGCCGGGTAGTGGCCTAAAAGTCGCCACGATTAACATCACCTGGGTGACCAAAGAAATGTACGCAAACGCCTTGCTGACAGCCGGAGTAAGAGATGCCGAAGTAACTGTTGCTGCTCCCTTTCCTGCTTCGGGGACAGCTGCCCTTACGGGAATCATCAAAGCATTTGAAACTGCCACCGAAACAAAGCTTTCTTTCGACCGGGTTGATGCTGCCACTGAAGAACTAATCAAAACCAGCGAGTTAGGCAAGCAAATCGGAAACCCACAAAAAGCTGCCGAGCTGGTAGCCAAACTAAAAAACCAGCTCGGGAAAGCAAACCCCCAAACAGATGAAGAATACCGGGCTCTAATTCAAAAAATAGCCCAGGATTTGGGTGTTTCCCTCACCGAAGAGCAGGTAAACAGCCTGGTTGACTTGCTTAAAAAGCTCCGGTCTTTAAATATTGATTGGGGTAACCTGGCTACCCAGCTGAGTAACATCTACCAAAGATTTAACGAGTTATTTACCCAGAATCCAGAAGTGCGTTCCTTGTGGGAACGGTTTGTTAATTTTCTTCGCCAGATCGTTCAGGCCATATCCCAGTATTTTCATTGAACCTGGTTGTTGAGTGCTATTGGGCGAAGCCCGGCTTCAAACAGCCGTGATTTTAAACGAGGGAGAGGGGTTTTTCTTGGCGACAGAGTTGTTTTGTCCGGGGTGTTCAAAAACGTTTTACACTGCAGCAGATTATGAAAGTCTTCGCAGTAAGGTGTGTCCCTTCTGTGGCAGGGTATTGGTCGTACCGAAAGATTTAAAATGCCGGGAGGCCCCTGGTCTTCAGGTAAGAGATGAAAAGCGGTTGAGCAGAGCACGCTGAGGAAATCGGGTTTTATCCGGCTTTTTTATCGTTCCTTCGACAATGTTCGACATATTGCCGAAAGGTTTTTGCTGCCGGATGAAGAACGTACCTTTTTGACTACATTGGCCTCTATCCTCGGCCAATTGCCACTGACAGGGTAGTGCTTTGCGTTAACGAAAGGACATCTTTATAGTCGAAGCAAAACCGTAAAGCAAGGAAGAGTTGCGATGGATGTCGATTTTCTTGGCCTTCAGCCCATAAGAACAGTTTCGACTTCCCCGGTTGCCCGGCCGGTTAACCCCCAAGCAATTTCCTTTCGGATAATGCTGGCCGAACTGCTGGAAAGCCGGTTCGCCGCAAGCGCCAGAATTGCGGGAGCCCTGCCTTTGCTGGCAATTTTGAGCTCTTCTGCTTTAGCGCCCTGGCTTTTGCCGTTATTTCCCCGCCTGTTTGCGGTACCTGTTCGTAAAGGCGAAGCGGCTGCATTAGCTGGAACCGCTCCGTCCAGGCCGGCCAGTCTCCCAGGGAAGCCGCCTGAAATGAATCCCCGGCTGGATTCCCTCATCTGCCGGGTGGCCGCAAAACACGGCCTGGATCCCGCGCTGCTGAAGGCCGTGGCCAAAGTGGAATCGGGCTTTAACCCGGCGGCCCGATCACCGGCGGGGGCCATGGGTCTGCTGCAGCTTATGCCGGAAACGGCGGCTGCCCTCGGGGTCCGCAATCCCTGGGACGCAGAGGAAAACCTTGAAGGCGGCGCCCGTTACTTGAAATCGCTGCTGGAACGTTACGCCGGAAACCTCACCCTGGCTCTGGCGGCCTATAACGCCGGCCCCGGGACGGTGGAGCGCTATCAAGGAGTGCCGCCGTACAAAGAAACTCAGGATTATTTGAAAAAGATAGAAAGGGCGAGAAGAGAATTTTTGGTTTAGGAGCCGATTCGTTTATAGCATCGGCGGCAGGCAGCCAGGTCAAATACGCTAAGCGAAACTTTGAGGGGAGAAGAACGCGGGAATAAAACAAAAGGATAAAATTTTCAAAAAATGAATTGGTGGGTGGTTTGCCTGATGCCTGTAGGATCTATGGCCATCGCCAACCTTGTATAAAGGGGCTATAGCTTGGAACTTAGCCTCGGATTGCCCTCCTCTGCCGGAGGGTTGGGAAACAGGCTTTGAGGACCCGGGGGACAAGAAACGCGAAGAGCCGAAGAAGGAAAATGAGCCCCGGGTTCATCATGGGGAAAGCTCTGGATGGCAGGTTTTCCGCAGGCGAAATCAGAATCAGCTGAATTTGTGTTCTTCTCAAGAGGTGTTTTAAATGGCCAGGGAGCGGTGGGTTTTCCGGAAGAAGGAGCGGCTGGTGGCAGCGGGTCTGTTCATTGTTCTGCTTCCCGTTGTTTGTCTGGATCTCTTTGTTTACCTTGGTGTTTTTGACGCCCTCCGGCAGAAAATCGACAAGGAAAACTATACGGTGGCACAAATGGCTTCCGAGTCCATCGAAAAAACCGTTGCCGGCCTGATCAGTTACGGCCAGGGGCGGGCCAGCGGTCCCGGGTTGATTGAGGCGATCAAAAAGAAAGACGAGGCTTTTGCCAAAAGGGTAATGAAATCGATTACCGAAAACAGTGCCGATATTACCAGGGCCTACCTGACCACGCCGGAAGGGATCTGCTGGGCCGACTACCCGGTCGACCCGGAAGTAAAAGGCCGGGACTGTTCCGGCCGGGACTGGTATAAAGGGGTTTCCCGGGAGTGGCAGCCCTACGTGTCGGAACTGTACCTCCGGTATACCGTCCCACGGGAATACCTGATTGCGATCGCCGTCCCGGTTAAAGAAGAAGGCCGCGTCCTGGGCATCCTCGTTCTCCAGGTGAACATGCAGAGCGTTTTCAGAACCTTGAACTTTAAGGTCGGCGAAGGGTACCTTTACCTTGTCGACCAGAAAGGAGTGCTCATTTACCACCCACAAAAGCAGATTGACCGGAAAATAGACTACTCCGCGGTCCCGGCGGTCAGCAAGGTAAGGCAGGGGCTGGCCGGCACGGAGAGGGCTTACAATCCCGTGGAAAAGGAGGAAGGGCTTTGTGCTTACGTGCCGGTGAAGAATCTCGGCTGGGGAGTGATCGCCCACCAGCCTGTGCGCGCCGCTTTTGCCCCGGTGAGGCAGCTGGCTGTGCTTCTGGCCGTGCTCAGCGGCGTCTTGATCTTGCTCCTGGTGACCTTTATCGTCCGGGGGGTCAATCTCTTTTGGGAAAACAAAAGGCAGGAGGCGCTCCAGGAGCACTACCGCCGGTTGCTCGCCATCCTTCACCGGCCCTGGACAAAAGAAGAGGAACTGGCCAGGGCAATTCTTTCTGTGCACGTGGAAGGCTTTGGGGAAAGCGCCGTCTTTTACGTCCGGAATGAGGAAGGGGTTTACGTCCCTTGGGCGGGCGTAGGCCTGGGTAAAGCGCCGCCGGCTTTCCGGCCCGGGGAAGGGCAGCCCGGGGAGGCCGTTTTGGGAAAGGACTTTTCTATCCTCAAAGAGATTCCCCCGGACAGTCACCTGAACATCAAAACGGGGTTTGGCGAAACCCCTCCCCGGGAAATTTTGTACGTCCCCCTCCTGCACGAGGAAGAGGTACTGGGACTGGTGGAAATCGGCAGCTTAAAGCCCGTTGAGCGGGCCGGACTTAAAGACCACGAGCCCTGCCGCCGCTACATCGGCATGGGGCTGTTCATCCTGCTCGCCCGGCAAAGAATTACCCGGCTCTCCGAAGAATTGCGGATTAAAAATGAAGAACTGGCCGTGCAGAACGAAGAACTCCAGGCTCAGGCCGAAGAACTGCAGGCTCAGGCGGAGGAACTCCAGGTGCAGCAGGAGGAGTTGACCAGGGTAAACTTCGAGCTTGCCCGGGCGAGCAAGGCCAAGTCCGATTTTCTGGCCAACATCTCGCACGAATTGCGTACCCCCCTAAACTCCATCATCGGCTTTTCCGAGTTGCTCCAGGACCGCCTGGTCGGGCCGCTGAACGAAAAACAGGCCCAGTACGTAAAAACCATCCTGGACAACAGCGCCCACCTGCTCGGCCTGATCAACGACATTCTCGACCTGGCGAAGATCGAGGCCGGTAAAGAAGAGCTGGCGCTTGCCGAAGTAAATATTAAAGAGCTTCTGGAAAGCAGCGCGCTGGTGTTCAGGGAACAGGCCGCCAGGCAGCAACTGGCGCTGAGCACGGAAATAGAAGAGATGGGCGTGATCGTTGCCGACGGCAGGAAGATCAAGCAGGTTGTCTTTAATCTTCTCTCCAACGCTTTAAAGTTTACCCCTCCCGGGGGCGCGGTGAAGTTGAGCGCCCGGAAGGTGGTGACGGAGGGAGCGGAACTGGCCGAAATCAGCGTGACCGATACCGGTATTGGCATTGCCCCGGCGGACCTGGAGAGGCTTTTTCAAGATTTTCAGCAGCTGGAAAGCCCTTACGTAAAGAAGTACAAAGGAACCGGCCTGGGGCTGGCCCTGAGCAAGCGGCTGGTGGAACTGCACGGGGGAAGTATTAAGGTGGAAAGCGAGGCAGGCAAGGGAAGCAAGTTCACCTTCACCATCCCTCTGGGGAAGAAAAAGGCAGGTGAAGAAAATTGACGGGAAGCCGGAAAAGGGCGGCAAACAGGAAAGAACGGAAGAGTTCAGGATGGGGAGAACATTTTATGCGCGAGCATAAGCCGGTAATCCTGATTGTTGACGACCATCCGGATAATGTGGAACTCCTGGCGGCAAACCTGGCCCCTTTGGGTTTCCGGATTGTCAAGGCATACGACGGAATGGAAGCCTTGCGGAAAGCGGCGGAAGAAAAAGTCGACCTCGTTCTGCTCGACGTGATGATGCCCGGCATGGACGGCTACGCGGTGTGTAAAAGGTTGAAAAGCCGGGAAGACACCAGGAACATTCCGGTCATCATGTTGACCGTCTTGAGCGGCACGGAAGAAAGGATCAAAGGGATCGAGGCGGGGGCGGAAGATTTTATCTCCAAGCCCTTCAGCAAGGCGGAAGTACTGGCCCGGGTAAAGGCGCTGCTGAAAGCGAAGGAAGTCAGCGACCAGGTGACCTGCGCCTACGATAGCGTTATGCAGTTGACCTTCCGCGCCAAAAGCATGCTTGCGGAATTCGACCCGTTAAATTTTAGTCTGGAGGGATCGATTAACGACCTCGTCGGAAAAGTGCTGCGGCAAAAAGAAAATGACCTTCACCGGCCGCAGCAGTTAATTGCCGGGTATTGCCTTGCCCGCGGAGACTGGTACTGGAAACTATACTGCCCCGGGAGGGTTCCCCGGGATCTCCCCGACTTAAAGAAAGAAGGTGTTTTTGCCGGCCTTCCGGACCCTTTTCAAGGGGCCTTTCACTTTAACTTTGTTGGCGGTCCGCCGCCGGGGGTGGAAAATCTCTACGCGCACCTGCTTAAGTATCTTTCCCGGATCGAAAATTGTGTTGTTTACCTTTCCGATCGCCTGTATCTGGTAGCCCTCAACTACGGCCGAAAGGTCACCGCTTACGACGCCCAGGTACTTAATTTCCTGGCGCTCCAAAGCAATTTTTTGCAGTCTTTTTCCGAGCAGCTGAAAGAAACCGAAGATGCCTTTAAATATACGATCCATACCCTGGCCAGGGTTTCCGAAGCCCACGACCAGGACACGGGAAACCACATCTTAAGGGTCGGGGAATACTGCCGGCTGCTGGCGGAGAAACTCTCCCTCCCGGCCGGTTTTACGGCTGCCATTTCTTTGCAGGCCCAGGCGCATGACGTGGGGAAAGTCCACATCCCCCTGGAGATCCTCCGCAAGCCGGGGCCGCTGACGCCGGAAGAGTTTGCCCTGATGCAAGAGCACACCGTTTTCGGCGCCAGGATTTTAGGCAGCGAGAAAAGGCTGCACCTGGCGAGAAGCATCGCCCTTACCCACCACGAAAGGTGGGACGGCACCGGTTACCCCCGGGGGCTGAAGGGAGAAGCCATCCCCATCGAGGGGAGAATTGCCATTCTTGCCGATCAGTACGATGCCCTGCGCAGCCGGCGCCCCTACAAACCCCCCCTTGATCACCAGACTGCGTGCCGGATCTTAATCGAAGGAGACGGCCGGACCATGCCTTACCACTTCGCCCCCGAGGTGCTCCGGGCCTTTCAAAAGATTGCCGGCCGCTTTGAAGAAGTGTACGAAACCCTGACCACCCGGAATGGG
>DAISHP010000072.1:0-7485 GCA_036822475.1 Bacillota bacterium | reverse complement strand
CGGCCGTTTCCCAGTGACCGGCCAGGGCCAGCAAAGGCACGGCCAGTAAATTGAGACCGTAGCCAAAAAACGTCAGCAGCCAGTAGCGGCGCGTACGGTCCGCAAAATACCCGGACAACAGACGAAGGCCGTAGCCAACCAGTTCGCCCAGTCCGGACACCGCGCCCACGACTGTGGCGCTGGCGCCCAGTAAGGAGAGATAGGGTCCGGTGATGCTGTGGGCGCCCTCGTAAGTCACATCGGCAAACAGACTGACAATCCCCAGTAAGATGATAAACCGGTAAGCATTTCGTTTTCGCCCTTTTTCCGCTCCGGCCTTTTCCCCTCCAGACGATCTTCCCTCCGTTTCCTGCTCTTTTGTTTCCATTCTGCCCCTCTCCTTAAAATAAGCTTAGCGGCAATTTCTTCCCCGCAGTTCAACTAAACCAATGCCCCCACCAGCAGCAAAAGCATGTAGGCCAGGTACTGGTTGATGCGCCCGGACTGAACCCACAGGAAAAGTTCGCCGGCTTTCAAGATTATTCCTGCCAGCGGCCGGTAAAGATGCATTTCGAAAAAGGGCCGGATCCTGCGCTGGCAGTTCGTGGCCAGGCGAAACTTATCCTTTGGTAGCTAAACGCGAAGATAGAAAAACTCCTACCCTAACCCATTTTGGTTTTCGGTAGGGGCCATCAGCCTTTCCGGGCGTTTCAGGCGAGCTCCATCGCCGTGGAGCAGTTTCTTAGATTAGTCTTCCCTGCCTTTTGCCACCAGCACATCACATGCCGCGTGACGGATTACGTAGGAAGAAACGCTGCCCATGACCAGCTTTTGAATGGCGCTCCAGCCGTGGGTTCCTACGACTATCAAATCAAAATTATTCTCCCGGGCATAGCGCACGATGGTTTCTCCCACGTGACCGAAGATCAGGTGCGTGGTCAACTTTACGTTTTTGCCGGCCGCTCTGGAAACTACATCTTCCAGCTTCTTTTTGTAAAATTCCCGCGCTCTGGTCACCATGTCGTCTACTTCTGCTACGGTACCCGCATAATCGGGCAGGTTTACCACGGCAACCGCTTGCAGCTCGCAACCGCAGCAACGGGTCAGCTCGATTCCTGCAGACAGAGCCTTGTTGGAATAAGGAGAACCATCATAGGCTACCAGTACTTTGCCATACATGACCTTTCACCCTTTCTTAATCTGCCGCCCTCAAGCCGGTTGTTTGCTCAATCTTTTTTAGTTTTTCCGGGATCATCGGTTTTTTTAAGCGGTGAATTTCAGATTAGATATTTCAGGGGGTACCTGAAATCAGTTATGATTCCTCTGGTACCAGGCGACGTTCTGGTTTGTAAACCGCCTCGCCGGCCCCGGCTGCCTTCACCCGGGGCCGGAAAAAAGCCTGGGCGATAATGGTGGGAATTACCCCGCTGGCTATCACCACCGTGACCAGGACGGTATATTGTTGCTGGCTGATGAAATTATGACTCAAACCAAAAAGTGCCGAGATGGTGCCAAAGGTCAGGCCGGTGGACATGAGCAATGTGGTGTACATGCCCTCACGGGGTTTATACCTGAAAAGCCAGGTTAAAGGCCATACCCCGGCAAACTTGGCGGTCATCTTCACTATCAGCAGGATCAGGATCAGCCCAAGGGAACCGGCGACAGCAGGCAGGGAAACATAAAGGCCTGCTTTCAGGAAATAAAAGGGGGTGAGGAAGGCAAAAGCGGCGGCCCGGATGCGCTGTAAAAGTTCTTTTTCATTTTGAAAGAAACCCGTCAGGGCCAGGCCCAGCAGGTAGGCCGGTAAGACCGCTTCGCTGTTGGCCTTGTTGGCCAGCCCGCCCAGCAACAGCAGGGCAAAAAGCACGTATTTTACCTCAATCTGGCTTACCTGGCGGCCGAACCTTTCCTGAAAGGCGGGTGTGATTTTGGGCATTAAGAACAGGACAACTGCAGTGGCCGCAATAAAGATGAGCATCCAGTAGTCATAGCTGGCAAAGAGTATACCCAGGGCCAGCACCGTACCCAGGTCGGTAATAAAACAGGCGGCCAGGATGATTTGCCCCAGTTCCGTTTCGTTAAGGCGTGTTTCCACCATGACTGCATACACTATGGCTACGGAAGTGGTGGAAAGAGCGATGCCGGCAATCTGCGCCGCCTGCAGGTCCCACCCGGCCACATAATAGGTATAGGCAAAAGCTCCCAGGAAAGGGAGTAGAAAAGATACCAAACCCAAGGAAACACTTTCCTTGAACTTGCTTTTCAGTACCGCCGGATCGACCTCGGCCCCGGCCAGAAAGGTGAGGACAATGGCACCCAATCCGGCCAGGAAGTCAACCCAGGTACTTACTTCCAGCCCCAGGTAATTGCCTCCGATTACCCCCACCATGATTTCCACCATAGCCACCGATATGCCGGTACGTACGGAAATCAACCCGGCGGCCAGGGCCAGCCCAATCCAGGTGGCCGCCACAAGCCACGTATTCAAAGAAAATACCTCCTTTTCTGGTAAGCTGCATTAAAAATAGCTCCTATCTGAATCCCGCGGGATTCAGATAGGAGCTATTAGCCTGAAAAAGGCAGTTAAGGCGAGCTCCATCGCCTGGTGGGATAAATCTGACGAAAGTATATTAGCATGTTTAGCCAGAAGGTGTCAATAAAAAACTAGCCTGTTAACAGACGGCCTGACTCCTTAAAATTGGACAATTAGTCTTTTTTGCTAACTATTTCGTAAAGTAGATTCGGCTTAGCGGCGGCAGCACCTGATGTTGCGATCGGCAACTGAATACCTCTTTAACTGACCCCCAGTTCGTTTAAAGCCCTTTTGGTGGCCATGATAAAGCCGGCCAGTTTTTCCGCGGCCAAATCGATTTTCTGGCGTTCGACCAGACGAAAGGGCATCACCAGCTTCAACCGGTATTTGCCGGTGGCTTCCACTTTTGGCAGTTCGCGGACCAGCATTTCCCCCAGCTCTCTTTCGATTTTTCCTTTCTGCTCCAACAGGGGCAAAAAGACCTGATTTTTCTGACCGTCCATCACCAGGTCAAAAACCAGCAGGTCCTGGTTTTGGTACGGCCCCTTCCGCGGTCTGGTTCTGCCCACGCGGTAAAAAATATTTTTATTTTCCAGAACCCTGAGGCAGCGCCACGAACTCTTCAGGCCCAGCCATTGCCCGGCGGAGGGGTAAATCATCAAAACCCCCCGGCGGCGGAGGATTTCCCGGGCCCGGACCAAAACCTCGTCGACGAAATCCTCAAATTTCAGGGTTTCGCCGGAACCAAACCCCTCTTTCGCCTTCCCGCTTTCGATCCGTAACCAGCGCTCAAACGAGTTGAGGATCTTTTCCGCGCTGCTCTTTTTATACTCCCGCAAGAATGCTTTCTTTTGCCGGCTAAAAAAATCAACAAACTCTTGATTCACCATGCTCTTCTTCCCCGCTTTAAAGATCTTCCGGTTCTGATTACGGTTTTGCTGATTTTGCTCCCGATCTTCAAGGCGATTCAAGGCGAAAAAACTTTTCCGCTGAGCGTGGTTACCGGCCCGTTTTCCCGATGCTCTTCTTCCTTCGGGCTGCTGCCTTTTTTCCGTTTGCATCCGCGGTTCCGGCTGTTTTGCAGGAGGATTTCCGCGCAGTGCATTTCCGCGCGGAAGAACGGTTCTTCCAGCGCCTTCATGAACCATTCGTGAATTTTTTGCGGAGAAATCACGCCGCCCACACCCCCCTTCACACTTTAATGAATTTCCACGGCTTCCTGGGAATTCCGGGTCCGGGCCGTTTTTCCAAAATAACGGAAAAGCTTGTTTAGGTAATTAAAAAGCAAATCGATAATCAAACCGGCAGCGAGGGCAAGATAAATGGCCAGCATTCCATACAAAGGGCCGTTCGTTTTGGCGGCGGACCGCTCCAGGCCGGCCAGGCCTACCGCCCGGACGGTGAAACTGCCTTTTCCTTCCCCCAAAATCTCCCTGTTTTTTGCGTCCACCGCATAAACAGAAACCAGGGTTTCGCCAAAGGCAACCGCCGGGGGCAGGGGGACGGAAACCTGGAAACGGTTGCCGTTGGTCCGAACCGCTCCTTCTCCGACCACGTACAGATGATCGTGCCGGTACATCTTCACCAGGGCGTCAAAATATTCTTTGCCCTCCTCGCCTTTTAAGATCCGCTCCCGATTACCGCTGATCTCCTTCACCGTGCAGGCGTTGCGCACGGTGCGAAACTCCGGATCGACGCCCGTTTTTGCCTGCAGGGCCGGCGGCAGATCGCCAATCTTGCCGGAGGTATAAATCTGGTACATTTTTGGGATGCCTTCCACTTCTGCCTTGGCCACATTCATCCAAAGAAAGCCTGCTTTGCCCTTTCTGGAAAGGTTCACGCTGCGGGCCGGGGAAGCCAGCGTAATCAAAACATTGCTTCCTGGCGGAACGGTGCCCGAAATCTCTACCGTTTGCCCGGTAAAATCCAACCCGACGTCAATTTGCTTCGGCTCCACGTCGACCGTCACCCCGGCGGCCAGGACCGGCGGCGCCCCAACCGAAAACGTGAACACGAGAAGGAAAACCGGGAGAAGGGCAAAACGCCAAAACGCTCGCCTGGCTTTTGTAAATACTCCGGCGGTGTAGACGCTCATTTTTAATGCCCTCCTCCCAGACCGATCAGGGATGCCGGGACAACCAGCAAATCGTGGACCATTTTGACCATCACACCCAGGACGATTAACGAGAAAATAATCCGCAATTGTTCCGCCTTCAGCAGGCGGCCGAGGCGAGTGCCCACCTGGGCGCCAACGGCGGAGCCGATGAGGAGGAACAGGGCCAGCAGCAGATCGACCGTTTGATTGACCAGGGTCTGCGCCATGGTGACGTTAATGGCCGTAAAAAGCACCGTAAACAGGCTGGTGCCCACGGCTTTCAGAGTTGGAATGCGCAGCAGGTAAATCATTACCGGCAGCATGATAAACCCGCCGCCCACCCCCATCAGGGCGGCCAGGATACCAATCAGAAAACCAAGCCCCAGCAAAGCAATCAGGGAACATTCGACCTCGCTGACGGCGAAGTAAACTTTCAGCGGCAGACGCCCAAACAGGCCGGGCTGCTTTGAGGCCGCCGCCTCCTCCCCCTGGGGGGCTTCCTTCTTGCGCAGAGCCTGGAAACTCTCGACGAACATAAAGGTGCCCACGCCCAGGAGCATTAAAACGTAGACGATTTTAATTACGAGGTCAAAATTCCCCAACTGCCGGAGCAGGTGCACCAGACCCGTACCAACGGTGCCGCCCAGCAGCCCGCCTACGATCATGATCAGCCCCAGTTTAAAATCAACATTGCCGTTGCGTCCGTGGGCCAGGGTGCCCGAAACGGAGGCCGCCACGATCTGGTTGGTGTCGCTGGCCGCGGCTACCGCCGGGGGCACCCCGACCATCATAAGCAGCGGGGTGAGCAAAAAACCTCCGCCGACCCCGAACAGCCCCGACAACAGCCCAACCATTCCGCCCAGCCCCAGCAGCAGGTAAGCGCTCAGTTGTACCCCTGCCACAGGCAAGAAGATACTCATTTAACTTCACCTCTGATCGGCAATCTTAAATTTCCAGCCGACCTGAGCCTGCTTGCGTACGCCCTGCCGCTGGCCCCCGGCTGCCAGGGCAGGCAGGCCGCGGGCAAAGACCTCTTCCGGCACCGGGACGGCTGCCGGCAGATGGCTTTTGATCACCAGCGTCGCCGCGTAATTTTTCACGATCAGGCTGTGGCCCTGCGTGGCCAGGATCAGCAAGGCCAGCAGCAGGAACATGGTCCCGTAAGGGAAGCTTTTGACGTCCGGGTCAGCCGGGGTATAGACATTGCCGTTGGCGTCCTTCCAGGCGAAGATCTCCATGGTTTCCGGGTCTTGGGCGACAATAACGTGGCGCGTCGGATTGTAATAGTGCTTGAAAACACTATCACGCAGAAAAAGAACCCCCGCCGAGAAGCAAAGCAAAGCAAGAATAACCATCGCCACCGCCATGTAATTGGAAAACCGCTTTACCTTTACCTCGTTTTCATTATCCAGATACTGAATCAGTTCACCCATTTTGTCTGCTCCTCCCCTCCAATTTGTTTCCGGCGCGAAGGCCTATTGTTTCGCCGAGGGCGTCCGCAAAGGCACTGGCGAGAAAATAAAACAGCAGGGCCGCCGCGGCCACTCCGGGGGCGGAAAATCCTCCCTGCATAAAATATTGAGTTACCGCCTCCTGGTTGAGGAAGATCAAAAGGAACACCGCCAGGGTAATAACTCCCCAAAAAATTGTCCGTTTAAGCGGTTTTACCCGGTTTTTCATTTTTCTGCCCCCCTTCGCGCCTCAATCCCAATCCCCTAACTACAACTGCACCTGATTGATAAACCCACAAATTGCCGCCTCTTGATCGCTAAAACTCAATTCCCATCCAAACCTCCGCCTGGTTCCAGGCCCGTTCGCTTTCGAAAACGCCTCGTTTTTTGCCCGTTCCTCACCCCGCTTTTTCCCCTTTAAAAATCTTTTTCCGTTTGTCCCTTATTGCACTTATCTAAAGCTAAGTAAAGAGCAAAACCTGTGCCAGCAAAAAACAGCCGGTGAAGCTCCCGGAAAATACGAAGCGGCGGCCTTTTCAGGCCGCCGGCACTTTCTCCGCCAGTTCTTCCGTTGGGCAAGATTTACCCAACGGTGAGCAATATTTGCCCATTATTTAAGTTAAAGATAAGGCACAAAGCTTCCCAGGCACAAAGGCACAAAGTCGGTCGTCAGTCGTCAGACAGCAGTCGTCAGAATCGAAGGCCGGGAATCCGCGTTTACGAATTCCTTCTGTCCCGACGGCTGACCTTTGACGACCGGCGACTGTTTTTTTGTGCCCTTGCCTTTGGGCCTTAAATTAACCCGTACTCCTTCATTTTGGCGTATAGGGAGCGGCGGTTTAAACCCAGCGCCCGGGCCGTGGCGGTGCGGTTCCAGTTGTGCTCCCGGAGCGCCCTTAAGATCACCTGCCGTTCTACATCGGCCACAATTTCCTTTAAGGTTGCGCCCGGTTTGAGAACGGCTTCCCTTAATTCCCGGCTGGACGTCTGCAGGGAAAAGGGCAAATCCTCCGGCATGATCACCGGCCCCCGCGCCAGCACCACCGCCTGCTCGCAAATGTTCCGCAGCTCCCGCACGTTCCCCGGCCAGTCGTACTGCTGGAGCAAAAGCATGGCGGCGGGGGAAAAATCGTTCACCGGCTTGTTCAACTCCCGGCTGTAGTGCTGTAGAAAGTAGCGCGCCAGCGCCGGGACGTCCTCCAGATGTTCCCGCAAAGGAGGAAGCCAGATGGTCACCACCCGCAGCCGGAAGTAGAGATCCTCGCGAAAAGTTCCCTCCTGCACGCAGCGCTGCAAATCTTTGTTGGTCGCCGCCAGAATCCGCACGTCAACCCGGATGTTTTGCGTGCCGCCCACCCTTTCAAACTCCTTTTCCTGCAGGACGCGGAGCAGCTTCGCCTGGGCGGAGAGCGTCAACTCCCCGATCT
>DAISHP010000071.1:0-7535 GCA_036822475.1 Bacillota bacterium | reverse complement strand
TGTCTACGAAAACAGTAAACGACCGTTCATCTTCCCGGTCCTTGCTCTCCGTCACTTTGCCTGTAAGAATGAGGGTGGAATTGGCAATGACCTGCTCCGGGCTGCCCACGAGCAGGCGGGCCCAGGTAAGAGGACAGCCAGACAGGAAAATCAAAATCAGCAGGCCAAAAACAAGTGAAAATTTCTTTTCCATCGCAAATTCCGATCTCCCTTCTTTGGCGTGTTTAAGCCAGAATCCTGTTTCCAAAGGACCATTTTTTCTTGTTAAGTATAGACGAGAAAGGTTCCGGAAAGGTTCCCGGGGTAAAAAAATTTCGAGGCATAACCACTTTGCCCGCAGGCAACAAGGAAAATTGCCGACCGGGGGAACCCTGTTCCGGAAGCAAAGCCGGGGGAAATCCCCCCGGTCCAATTCTGGAGATTGAAAATCAAGGGTCGCAGGCACAGTCCAAAGACCCCTCAGAAGCCTGGTTGATCTATTTCAGCAATCTGGAAGGAGAAGAAATGGAGGCGATTGCCATGGAAAACCCGGCCATCAGGAAGGCGTTAACCGTCGAGGAAATGTTCTGGAAAAGCGAAAGGGAGCGCCGGATCTACGAACTGCAGGAAAAGGCGCTGCGGGAGAAACTTTCCGCGCTTGCGGAGGTCAGGGCGGAAGGCGGGGCCGGAGGTGTTAGTGGGTTCTTCTTGGCCTGCACAATTAAACTAATCCCTAAAAATTGTTCCCCGGATTAGCAAGTATTTTATTGTCCTGGATTATTTTGGATTCTGCTTTCAAAAACTGTTAAGTGCCGGGAGCTAGTTGTGGCTAAGCCGGCGGGGAAAGAACAATGTCACACAGCATTTATACTATGTTAGGGAAAGGGTAGAGAGGGGTTATAGAAGGAAGTGCTCATATGTTAAGGGCGCGATTAACAAGTAAGGGTCAGGTACAACACTGCCGTTTTGTAATTGTCTCTCAACCGTTCCCCTCTCCTATGGGGAAATAAGCACCTGGATTTTAGCAATGACATCTACCATAACTTCCACCGGAGCCTTGCAGACAAACTGCGCCTGCCGTGCCCGCCAATCAAGGCTTTTAATCTGGTCTGCCAGCACAACCCCACAGACTTTTACATCAGCAGGAAGCAGCACCTCAAATGGGTAACCCTTAGCCTTTGAAGTAATTGGACACATAAGGGCCAACCCCACTTTGTTGTTATAAGGTTTCGGGGAAATTACCAGGGCTGGCCGTTTGCCTGCTTGTTCATGCCCGGCCTGGGGATCAAATTGGAGCCAAATAATGTCGCCCCGGTCAGGGACGTAAACCCCGAGAGTTACCATGCTTCACGACCAACCGGGCTTCCCGTATTAACTTCTCTATGCATATTCTCAGGGGTGATCCGGGAGATAAGTGTTTCCAGGCTGTAGCGTTGGCGACGGATTATAATCGCATCGTCATCAACCTGAAAATCAACTGGAGTACCTTCCATAAGACCAATTTTTTGAGCCACCGATTTGGGGATGCGAATCCCCAAGCTGTTACCCCATCTTATGACTCGAGATTGCATGATCAATCCCCGCTTTCCTCTGTTTATACATAGTATATACATCCAGAAGGCAAAAGTAAAGTCGCACTATTCTATTTTACTTATCTTTTCACTCTTCCCATCGATCAGAGCCGGCAATATCACGCTCATGTCCACGACGATTTTCCCTCTCCTGGCTTAGTGCTGATCGCTTATGAAAAAGAAGTTGATTTTTTATAAAAAAAGTGGTTTTGCGCAACGGCCTCTTTCCACAGTTGCTCCAGATTCGGCGCGGGGCGCCCGTCTTTTCCCCGGATAGATGCAAGGGGAAAAACCAGCTGCTGATTTTTTTAAACGCCTGCTTCGTTCATTATTCGCTGTTTTGGGTGCATTTTCCTGCTTTCTTCCCTGAAGCTTCCTGCATATAGAAAACAATGCACTTTGCCTATTTTTTTGAAGTCCACAAGGACCTCGCCGGCCACCCTGGATGGAGACAATCAGGGTTCCTTTCTTGGAGACAGTTGCAAAATAGCCCACTTTCGAATCCTGAAAAGCTACCTGCAAAAAATTTAGCACCTCCTTTGCCTGCAACCCATTTTTGCTCAAGTATATGGAAAACCTTCGCTCCGTGGACCGTCTCGGCTGGGGATCCCCATGATCATCAGACAGATGAAAAACCTGGTGGGTAAAGAACCGGGGCTGGAAGAAAAGGGCGAGGAATTCTGGCTGACCCTCTACCTGCAATATTTTCCCCATGACTATCGTGGCCCTGGTGGCAGGCTCTTTCCAACATCGTTTTGGTATGCTATAATATATGCAAATATTAGCCGACTATAAGGAGGCCAATTAGATGGAACAAATTCGCACAACAATTCGTATGCCCGCCAGCCTTCTCAAAGCCATCGAAAAGGTGCGGAATCCTGAAGAATTCCCTACCGTAAGCGATTTCATCCGGCGCGCCGTCGAACGGTTTGTCAGAGAACAAAGACGCCAAAAACTGGCGGAAGAATGTCGCCGGCTGGCCGGCGAGGAGGATTTAACTCCCCTGGCCGAAACAGACCTTGCCGATTATGCAGAAAAAATGGCCCGGGCGGAGAGAGGTGAACTGTAATGCCCGGGGAAATACCGCGCCCGGGAGATATCTACCGGGTTAGCCTGGAAGGCACGGGCCACGTCCTGCGAGGATCCCATTATGCGGTAGTTGTTTCCGACGAACCCTTTAACTACCTTTCCACGGTGGTTGTGGTTCCCCTCTCTTCAGGCGCCAGGCCCGCTTCCTTCCGCCCGGAAATGCTCCTGCACGGAAAGATAACCCGTGCTCTGCCCGATCAGATCCGCGCCATTGATCAGCGCCGGTTGAAAGAGTTTCAGGAAAATGTAGCCGGTACGTCTTTTTTCCTGGCCCTCAAGATTGCCCTGGGCGAGTTGCTGGCGTTATTAGAACCTCAAACAGGTCAATAAATTCCCGACCTTGCCGCTGCCTGGAGACCCTCCCGGAAGGCCCGGTAGCGCTGGCAGCCTGGCCGGACGCCGGGCGGGCGGCGCGGCCAGGTAGACGGCGCGCAAGTAACATAACCGCGCCTCTTCCAGGTCGGTGGCGAGCATTTCGGCCGGGTCCGGGTGCCCCGGCAGATTCCTGCCCTAAAAAAGGTGCTCATTGCCAATTCCCTTGATTTTCTTTACGTCTTGACAAAAGAAGGTAAGATTTATATATTTACGGTAAAATACTCGCATGTTAAGGGCGCGCTTAACGAGTGGGCCAGATAACCGTAATGGTAACTGTGCTCCGCCTGCTTAACCTGCAACCAGGAGAAGGAAGTCGGGAAGGAACTATGGATATTAAAAGAAGAAGATGGAAAAATTAAGGATCGCCCTCGCTCAAATCCAGGTTAAAACCGGCCGCCCGCGGGAAAATATTGAAAAAATCGCCGCCTTCACCCGGCGGGCGGCTAAAGAAGGGGCCGCCATGATCTGTTTCCCGGAACTGTGCGTACACGGCTACAACCGGGAAAGGGCGCACCTGAACGCCGAAGAAATTCCCGGGGAGAGTTCGCTGGCCATCGGCGCCCTGGCCCGGGAAACCGGCCTGGTCATCCTGGCCGGCCTGGCCGAAAAATCCGGCTCCCCCCGGCCGTTCATCACCCAGCTGGCGGCCTTTCCGGACGGCCGGCTGGAAAAATACCGGAAAACCCACCTGGGGAACAGCGAGCTTCCCTACTTTACGCCGGGGGACGCCTTTCCCGTCTTTTCCACGGAAAAGGCCCGCTTCGGCGTCGCCATCTGCTGGGATCTGCATTTTCCCGAGGTAACCGCCATTTATTCCCTGCAGGGAGCCGAGATTATCTTCGCTCCCCACGCCTCGCCCGCCTGCGTGGGCGACCGGAAAAACGTCTGGCTCAAGTACCTGCCCGCCCGGGCCTACGACAATTCGGTCTATATCGCGACCTGCAACCTTACCGGTGAAGACGGCGGGCAAACCTTTTGCGGCGGGGCAATTGTTCTCGACCCGAAAGGAAACGTGGCAGCGGAAGCCTTCCCCGGCCGGGAGGACCTGCTGATTGCGGATCTCGACCCCGCCCTCATCAACACGATCCGGGGAGGGCAATCGGCTTCCATGCGGTACAGCTTTTTCCTGGCGGGAAGAAGGCCGGAGCTGTACGGGGAATTGATCAAAGAGAAGGATTTTCGTTCCCGGGGAAGAATAAGGACTATAGATTAAACCTTTATGCCGCTTATTGCAGCGATAAGGGCAAAGGAGAGGGTTGGAATGAGCATGATTGAGCTGGCGCGCCGCGTGAAGGAGGCCGCGCGCGAATTGGCCGGGTTTACCGCGGAGCAAAAGAATAACGCTTTGGCTTCAATTGCCGAATCCCTGCAGAACAGAAAGGAAGAAATAAGCAAAGCCAACCGGGAGGATTTGCGCCGGAGCGAAGAGGAACAGCTTCCCCCGCCCCTTTTAAAAAGGTTGAAGTTTGACGAAGCCAAAATCGCCGAAGCCGTGGAAGGGATTTACAGTTTGATCGGCCTGGAGGACCCCGTAGGCAAAACCCTGCTGGCCACGGAGCTGGACGAGGGGCTGGAATTGTACAGGGTAACCTGCCCGATCGGAGTGATCGGCGTGATTTTTGAATCCCGGCCCGACGCTCTGGTCCAGATTTCCACCCTTTGCCTGAAAAGCGGGAACGGCGTGCTGCTCAAAGGCGGATCCGAAGCAAGGGAAACCAACCGCATCCTGGCCGAAGTGATCACCGCCGCGACGGAGAAGGCCGGTCTGCCGGCAAACTGGCTCGCCCTGCTGGAAACCCGCGCCGACGTAAACGAGATGCTGAAAATGGACGAGTGCATCGACTTAATTATTCCCCGCGGTTCCAATGATTTCGTCCGCTACATCATGGATCATTCGCGGATTCCCGTGCTGGGCCACGCGGACGGCATCTGCCACCTGTACGTGGATGAGGACGCCGACCTGGACATGGCGGTAAAGCTCGCCGTGGATTCCAAAACCCAGTACGTGGCCGTGTGCAACGCCCTGGAAACCCTGCTGGTGCACGAAAAAATCGCCCTGGACTTCTTGCCCGCGCTCAAGCGGGTTATGGACGAAAAACAGGTTGAACTGATCGGATGCCCGCAAACGCGGGTGATTATTCCGGCCTTTCCCGCCTCGGAAGCTGACTGGAAAACCGAATACCTGGATTACCGGCTTTCGATCAAGGTGGTGGCGAGCCTGGACGAAGCCATTGAACACATCAACCGGTACGGCTCCGGCCATACGGACAGCATCGTCACCAGGGACAGGGAAAAAGCGGCAAGGTTTATGGCTTGCGTTGATTCGGGAAACGTTTTCTGGAACTGCTCCACGCGCTTTAGCGACGGCTTCCGCTACGGCTTCGGGGCCGAGGTGGGCATCAGCACCAGCAAGATCCACGCCCGGGGTCCGGTCGGCCTGGAGGGGCTGGTCATTTACAAATACAAGCTGATTGGAAACGGCCACCTTGTCGCAGATTACGCCAACCGTTCCAGGACTTTTAAACATAAAAAGCTGATGAAGAATTTTGCGTTATAGATCCTTGCTGCCCAAGAAAAAGCTCGCGTCCACGCCCGCGCGGCGGCCGAAAAGGCGGGCGTTCACCGGTTCACCGGCTTCCGTACCGGTCTGCCAGCCGGCGGCCGCGCCACCTGGCCGCGGGGCCGTTTTCTTCCGGCCGGGGCTCCCGCCCGGGCTCATCTACAAAAAGCAATTCCCACAGCCGGCGCGTACTTTCCGGCAACGTCTGCAACCCATAGTAATCGTCTAAAAAAACTTCCCGCACCTTCCCCGCCCCGTAGTATTCAAACAGCCACATGATTTGCTCCCAGGTTCCCCGGGCGAGAACGGTTTTAATTACAAAGCCGGCGTGCCGGTCCGCATCGATGGTGTCAAAAACATAATTGTGAAAAAGGGGAGCAAAAGAAGACGGCAGCTTCAACAGCGAACACCTCCCGGGAAATCCGGCGGCCGGGCGGGGGCGGTATTGGTTTCTTGCCGCAGGTACCGGCGCACCTGAGCCTTTAAGAAATCTTCTATTTCCCTGGGGCTCACCTGCTCCTCCAGGATTAAATTTACGGCTATCTCTTTATCTTCGATATCTTTGGTATAAACCAGCTGTTCTAAAAACAACCGGGCGGAAAAAACCCGCTCGCCGCCAATCGTAAATTTTTCGGCCGCCAGGCGAATAATCTCCTCAAGGGTGACCAGACCTTTTTTCAGCAGAAAATATAAATCCACGTAATCCCGGAAGGTTGCCCGCCGTCCGATTGTATACGCCTTCATCAGGGCTATTTCCCGGGGAGCGGCCAGAAAGATTCCTTTTAAACCGGGCGAGAGAAAACTTCCGTCGACAAGGGGATCAACGAGCGGAAATGGGTAAGCCAGAAAAGTTACTTTTACACCTTGAATTTCCCAGGCTGCCTGGTCGGTTTGCTTCAGTTCGAGTTTTGCGTCCTTTTCACCAAAACTCTGCTTAATTTTATTGCTGATTTTCCGAAAAGGAATTTCTTCTTTTTTTCCTTTTTGAAAGAAATCCAGATCAAGGGAGCGGCGGTGCCTGAGCTGCAGCGCCAAACCGGTGCCCCCGGCGAGGTAAAAATCTTCCGTCAAACCGGTTCTGGCCAGTCTGCTGCAGATGTTTTGACTTTTTTCATCCAGAATTTTACTTGGGAAAGGACTAATCATATAAACTCCCACTTCTATTATAACCCGTCGACAACCCCACTGTAAAGATATGGCAACAAATTCGTATAACCGCCAATCTGTCTATGCATCAAATTACCTCAATCCGCACCTTATCCGCCAGGCCGAGGTCGTCCAGGATCTGCCGGAGCTCACGCACAAGGCTGCCGGCAGAGCTGCTGTCGATCGTCACGGAGAATTCTACGCCAACCTTAAGGTCGAAACCCTGCTTGAGCCTGGGGATAATCTTCGTCCCCAGCCGGTTCCAGACCTCGGGCGGAACAGTCCCCGCGAGACGAATGGCCCTTGTCCGGGCGCCGGGCGCAGGCTCCGGCTGGGGTTCGGGTTCGTCGGGACGGGGCTCCGGCCCCAGGCCTGGTTCGGAACCTGATCCGGGACCTGGTTTGGGCCCTGATTCAGGACGTGATTCAGGCCCCGCCGGAGGCCCGGGCACCGGCACCACCACTCCTGCTTTCAACGCCTGAGCCCTGGCCCTCGTGAGCAAGAATACGCCGGTCTCGAAGGAAACTTCCTCCGGTGGAACAGGTTCCTGGAACCAGATGCGCTCATAATTCCCGTCAGGTTTCTGGCCGGAGGCGAGCCCGAAATCGCCCCTGCCGACGAACTCGACGATTTTGGCGCGCAGGACGGCATCCGGGTCCAACAGGCGCGTCAGCGATCCGTTCAGAAAGCTCTGGCGCAAGCCGGCCAGCGGCCACGCCCCGGACGCTTTTAGCGCCGGCGGCCAGTTCCGCTCGAGATACCCGGCGCCTACCGTCTCATTCAAAAGGGCGTGGGATTTTAAAGCCGTGATCACC
>DAISHP010000070.1:0-7656 GCA_036822475.1 Bacillota bacterium | reverse complement strand
GGGCCGAACCGGCTGATCAAACAGGGCGCCCGCCTGGTGGAAGACGTTGACGACATCCTGGAAGAAATCGGCGTGGGCGCTTTGTTCAAGGCAGAGACCGGCAAAACCCCGCCGCTTACCCGGCTGACGGAGGAGGAAGAGACCGTTTACCGGCTGCTTTCCCCCGAACCGGTCCACCTGGACGAAATCATCGGCCGCTCCGGCCTGGCGGCCCAGGAAGTCCTGGCCGGGCTTATGTTTCTGGAAATCAAAGGACTGGTCCGGCAACTGCCCGGCAAATTCTACGTCCTGCGCCCTTTATCTTGAAGCGTTATCCTGGAGCGGCCCGGAAGCCCTTTCGACTAAACTCTTTGCGTTCTCCGCGTCTTTGCGGTTATGTATTTTTAGCGTGTTTTCAAGGGAGTTCCCCATGGGGAACGTTCGTTCCCACCGTTAATAATGAAAATCAGGCGCTCAGACAGGCATTTTCCCTTTGTGCCTTTGTGCCTGTTGCCTTTGTGTCTATTATTTTCAAGGAGTGGATTTTCTTGGCCAGTACGCTGGTGATTGTGGAATCCCCGGCCAAGGCAAGAAGCCTGAGCAAATTTTTAGGCAAAAAATACACGGTGAAGGCTTCGCTGGGCCATGTCCGCGATTTGCCGAAAAGCGAATTGGGGGTGAAAATCGGAGAAAATTTTCAACCCAAATACATCACCATCCGCGGCAAAGGAGAAATCATTAAAGAATTAAAAAACGCCGCCAAAAAGGTGGAAAAGGTTTACCTGGCCCCCGACCCGGACCGGGAAGGGGAAGCAATCGCCTGGCACTTAATGGACGTGTTGCAGATTGAAAAAGACCGCCCTTGCCGGATTGAATTCAACGAAATTACCAAACAGGCCGTCCAGAAGGCAATTAAAAACCCCCGCTCGATCGATGCCAACCGGGTCAACTCGCAGCAGGCGCGGCGAATCCTGGACCGGCTGGTGGGGTACAGTTTAAGTCCGTTATTGTGGCAGAAAGTAAAAAAGGGGTTGAGCGCGGGACGGGTGCAGTCGGTGGCTGTCCGGCTGATCTGCGATCGCGAGGAAGAAATCCAGGCCTTTGTGCCCGAAGAATACTGGACGCTGACGGCAATCTTGCAAGGTAAAAAAGGCCGGCTCCTTACAGCGCGCCTGCTTAAAATTGGCGAAGAAAAGGCTGAAATCCCGGACCGGGCCCGCCTGGAGGAAATCCTAAAAGAGTTGACCGGCGCGGTTTTTCAGGTGTCGAAAATCAGCCGGCAGGAAAAGGCGCGCCAGCCGGCGCCCCCCTTTACCACCAGCACCCTGCAGCAGGAGGCCTACCGGAAACTGAATTTTACGGCGCGCCGCACCATGACGGTAGCCCAGCAGCTTTACGAAGGGCTCGATCTGGGGGAAGAGGGGCCGGTGGGACTGGTTACTTACATTCGCACAGACTCCACCCGGGTGGCCGATTCCGCCCAGGCTGAGGCCCGTTCCTACATCCGGGAGAGGTTCGGGCCGGAATACGTTCCTGCTGAGCCCCGGAAGGCGGCGTCGCGGGGAAAGATCCAGGACGCTCACGAGGCTATCCGCCCCACCTCCCTCTACCGGGAGCCCGAGGCCGTAAAAAAGTACTTGACGCAAGACCAGTACAGGTTGTATAAACTGATCTGGTCCCGTTTTCTGGCCGGCCAGATGAGCCCGGCCCTGATCGAAACCACCAGCGTGGATATCGCGGCGGGGAAATACATCTTCCGGGCTACCGGTTCGGTGGTCAGGTTCCCCGGCTTTATGCGCGTGTATACCGAATCCCGGGACGACTCCGCCGACTCTGCCGAAGGCGGGGAAGAAGAACACGTCCTTCCGGAATTACAGGAGGGGGACCGGCTGATGTTGAAAGCTTACGACCCCCGGCAGCATTTTACCCAGCCCCCGCCCCGCTACACGGATGCCACGCTGGTGAAAACCCTCGAGGAGAAAGGAATCGGCCGGCCCAGCACGTACGCGCCGATTGTCGAAACTATCCAAAAAAGGGGTTACGTCGTCCGGGAAAACAGGCAATTCGTTCCCACCGAACTGGGGATCATTGTGGTGAATTTGCTTAAAAAACATTTTCCGGACATTATCGACGTGGAATTTACCGCCACGGTGGAAGAAAAACTGGACCGGATTGAGGAAGGGGAACTGGACTGGATGCAAATGCTGGCCGAATTTTACTACCCCTTCCAGGAAACGGTGGCCAGGGCCGGGGAGGAAATCAGAAAAATTGAACTGGCCGACGAGGTTACCGGGGAAATTTGCGAAGAGTGCGGCCGGCGGATGGTGATCAAAATGGGCCGGTACGGAAAGTTTCTGGCCTGCCCGGGCTTTCCAGAATGTCGTTTTACCAAACCGCTGGTAACTTCGACGGGGATTCCCTGTCCGCAATGCCCGGGCGAACTGGTGGAGCGGCGCAGCAAAAAGGGGCGGCGTTTCTACGGCTGCTCCCGTTACCCGGAATGTGATTTTGTGGTTTTCGACCCGCCCAGCCGGGAAGCGTGCCCGGAATGTGGCGGATTGATGGTCGTTAAAGGCCGCCGCGACGGGGTTGAACGGCTGAAGTGCATTAACGAAAACTGTGGTTTCCAGCTGGAAAAGGAAGCCGGCGACAACGGGGAGGCCCGGGAGCCCCTGCCCGTCGCCGGGCCTGACCCCGGGGAAACAATCCAGCCCAATATAGGGGTTAGGGATTAGGGGAAGGCTTTCTAGTCTCGGACATAACTATTTTGACCCTTTATGCCGGGGACGTAAGTACTTTATGGTTAGCTGCCATAAAAAATATCAGGCACATCGTTAATTTTCATCCTCTGCTGGCATTGCTTTAGCAGCATGAGTGTCTGCCATAAGAATATTTTTTGCAGGTGCCGTTCGTTCAACCGGTAAGAGGCGCAAACGAACGGCGGGTTGCGCCTGGAGGTCCTTATGTACTCATCCATCGATAATTTTCTTAACTATTTGCAGGTCGAAAAAAATGCTTCCGGCCACACCCTTGAAAGCTATCAAAAGGACCTCTTGCAGGGCCTGGTTTTTTTTGCGAAATTACTTAAGAAAGAAGAAACCGATTTGCGGCCCGGCGATTTCGATTCCACTGCCGTGCGGTCCTACCTGGCCGCTTTAAGCGGCCGGGGGCTGGCCCGGACCACCATTAACCGTAAACTGGCCGCCTGGCGGTCTTTCTTCCGGTTTTTAAGCCGGGAAGGGGCGGCGCCGGAGAACCCCTGGACCAGAACGACCTACCTGCGGTTGAAAAAAAGACTGCCCGCCTTCCTTTTTGAAGACGATTGCCGGCTCTTGGTGGAAGCGCCCGCCGAACCAAATCCGCTGGCCTTACGGAACCGGGCCCTGCTGGAAACCCTCTACGCGGCGGGAATGCGCGTCGGCGAACTGGTGCGCCTGGACTTAAGCGACCTGGATTTACAGGGCCGGCTGATCCGGTTGCTGGGCAAAGGAAAAAAGGAACGCCTGGCGCCCATCGGCATTCCCGCCAGGGACGCCCTGCAGAACTACCTGGACAAGGGAAGGCCGGTTTTGGCCGAAAAAGGCAACCCGGGCCAGGCTTTGTTTTTAAACTGTTTCGGAAACCGCCTTTCCATCCGCGGGGTACAAAAAATCATCGAAAAATATACTCACCTTTGCGGGCTCGGGCGACGGGTCAGCCCGCACATGTTCCGGCACTCCTTTGCCACGCACCTCCTGGATAGAGGGGCGGACATCCGGGCCGTCCAGGAACTCCTGGGCCACGCCCGCCTTTCCACCACCCAGATTTACACGCACGTAACCAGGGAGAGGCTGAAGCAGGTATATCGTAATAGTCATCCTAGAGCGTGAAGTTAGATTTGAGGAATTAGGGGTTAGGAATCAGGAATTGGGGTTATTAAGAGGCTAGTTGGGATCGGGGTTTTAAGGATTTGGGAGTTCGGATTAAGGGGAAAAAGATGGAAAGTTACAAGGAGTTGGTAGTCTGGCAGAAAGCCATCGAATTGGTAACGGATATATACGAGGTCACCAAATCCTTTCCCCAGGAAGAGAGGTATGGCCTGATTGCCCAGATTCAGCGGGCGGCAATTTCCGTCCCGGCCAACATAGCGGAAGGATGGGGAAGAGGCTCAACGAAGGAATATCACCAATATTTAAGAGTATCTCGCGGATCGCTTGCGGAACTCGAAACCCACCTGATCATTTCGTATAAGTTAGATTTTATTTCAACAGGAGCTCTCTATAAACTTCAGAAGGATATAGATACCATTGGCAGGATGACAAACAATTTAATCAAGAGCCTCCAGCGCAAGCTTTCCCCTAATTCCTAATTCTCAATTACTAATTCCTGATCCTAAACTGGAGGAGGTTTCCGACATGTTTCACGCTACCACAATCGTGGCGGTAAGAAAACAAAACCAGGTCGCCCTCGCCGGTGACGGGCAGGTAACACTCGCCCAAAACACCATTTTAAAACACCGGGCCAGAAAAGTCCGCCGCCTGTACAATAACCGCGTCCTGGCGGGTTTCGCCGGTTCCGTGGCCGACGCCTTTACCCTGTTCGAAAAGTTTGAAGGCAAACTGGAAGCCTACCACGGCAACCTCCAGCGGGCCGCCGTCGAACTGGCCAAAGACTGGCGGACCGACCGTGTCTTACGCCGGCTGGAAGCGCTGCTGATCGTCGCCGACCGGGACCATTTGCTGGTTATTTCCGGTTCGGGAGAAGTCATTGAACCGGACGACGAGGTGGCGGCCGTCGGCTCCGGCGGCCCCTACGCATTGGCGGCGGCCCGCGCGCTGCTCCGGCACACCGATCTGCCGGCGGCGCAAATTGCCCGGGAAGCTCTGGCCATCGCGTCCGGCATTTGCGTCTACACAAATGAACAAATTACTGTCGAAGAGCTGAATGGAGGGAGTTAACCCATGGAAGAACTGACCCCGAAGCAAATCGTGCAGGAGCTGGACAGGTACATCGTCGGGCAGGAGAAAGCCAAGAAAGCGGTGGCCATCGCCCTGCGTAACCGCTACCGGCGCAGCAAGCTCCCGCCGGAACTGCGCGACGAGGTAATGCCCAAAAACATCCTGATGATCGGCCCCACCGGCGTGGGCAAAACGGAAATCGCCCGCCGGCTGGCCAGGCTGGTGAAGGCTCCCTTCGTCAAAGTGGAAGCCACCAAGTTTACGGAAGTCGGCTACGTGGGCCGGGACGTGGACAGCATGATCCGCGACCTGGTGGAAACCTCCGTGCGCATGGTCAAGCAGGAAAAAATGGCGGAAGTGGAGGAAAGGGCCACAAAAGTGGCCGAAGAAAGGATCGTTGAACTTCTGGCCCCCCTGCCCGAACAGGAAACGACCGTGCGCAATCCGCTGGAACTCCTTTTCGGTGGAGCCAGGCAGAACCAGCCGGCGGATCAGATGCAGGAGCAGCGGATCCGCAGGGTCCAGTTTGAACGGGAAACGCTGCGGGAAAAGCTGGCCCGCGGGGAACTGGAAAAGGAATACATCGAAATCGAGGTGGAGGACACCACCCCGCCCATGCTGGAGGTTTTCACCGCCTCCGGAGTAGAGGAAATGGGGATTAACCTGCAGGACATGCTGGGCAACCTGCTGCCCAGGAAAAAGCGGAAAAGAAAGGTGACCGTGGCCGAAGCCCGGAAAATTTTAACCCACCAGGAGGCCCAAAAATTAATCGACCTGGACGAAGTCCACTCCCTGGCGGTCAAAAGGGCGGAGGAGCACGGCATCGTCTTTCTGGATGAGATCGATAAAATTGCCGGGCGCGAGGGCGGCGCCGGGCCCGACGTATCCCGGGGTGGGGTGCAGCGGGACATTCTGCCCATCGTCGAGGGCTCAACCGTCATGACCAAGTACGGCCCGGTGAAAACGGACCACATTTTGTTCATCGCCGCCGGCGCCTTTCACATGGCCAAACCCTCGGACCTCATTCCCGAACTGCAGGGGCGCTTCCCCATCCGGGTGGAATTAGAAAGCTTAACGCAGGAAGATTTTTTGCATATCCTTACCGAACCGGCCAACTCCCTGATCAAGCAGTATACCTCGCTTTTAGCCACGGAGGGGGTGGAAATAAAATTTTCGCAAAATTCTCTTGTCGAAATTGCAAAAATAGCTTATACTGTTAATGAGCAGACCGAAAACATTGGCGCCCGGCGGCTGCACACGATTATGGAAAAACTTTTAGAAGACGTTTCCTTCGAAGCTTCAGATTTATCTGGCAAAACGTTTGTCGTTGACGAGGCGTACGTTCGTCGAAAGCTGGAGGAAATCGTCAAAAATGAGGACTTGAGCCGTTACATTCTGTAATTTCGAGCTGGGGAGGTGGATTGTGTTGCGCAATTTGCTGGAGAAGACACGTGCTTTAAACAGGCTGTTGCAGAAATCAGCCGGTTATCCGGTTGATTTCCGGGAGATTGCCGCCATTTTAAGCGAGAATATCGGCTGCAGTGTTTACATCATCGACCGTCGGGGCAAAGCGCTGGGTTATGCTTACCTGAAGGGGTTTACCTGTGATATTATGCGGGACTTCGTGGAGTCCCCGGACGGGTTCCCCCAACAGTACAACGAGGCTTTGCTGCGGATGGACGAAACCCACGCCAATTTCTGCCAGACAGAAAACGCCTGTGTTTTCAACCCGGAAATCCGCTGCAAGTTCAACAACAAGATCACCACGGCCGTACCCATCGTGGGCGCCGGCTCGCGCCTGGGGACGCTGGTGCTGGCCAAATTCGACACGCACTTCACGGACGAAGACCTCATTTTGGCCGAATACGGCGCCACCGTGGTCGGCATGGAGATCTTGCGGGCCCGCGCCGGGCGAATGGAGGAAGAGGCTCGGAAACGGGCGGCCGTCCAGATCGCCATCGGTACCCTATCCTACTCCGAACTGGACGCCGTGCAGCATATCTTTGAAGAGCTGGACGGAGAAGAAGGTCTGCTGGTGGCCAGCAAAATCGCCGACCGCGTGGGAATTACCCGCTCGGTGATCGTCAACGCCCTGCGCAAGTTCGAGAGTGCCGGGGTGATTGAATCCAAGTCGCTGGGTATGAAGGGCACGTACATCCGCGTGCTCAATGACCGGTTGCTGGAGGAACTGGAAAGGCTCAAGCACCACTAAAAATCAGCGCAAAACCACAGTCGAAAGCGGCTGTGGTTTTTTCTTTCGAGTTTTAGAGTTGCCTGCCCTGTCCCTCTGATGTTATAATAGGGAGCGGGAAAGGGGAGTTTGCGTTTGTTTAGCCGTTTGAAAAGAGAAATTCGGGCCGTTTTCGACCGGGACCCGGCGGCGAAAAATTTGCTGGAGGTCCTCCTGTGCTACCCCGGCCTGCACGCCATTATCTTCCACCGGATCGCCCACTTTTTCTACCGCCGCCGGCTGTTTTTAATCGCGCGGTTGATCTCGCACCTTTCCCGTTTTCTCACCCAGATTGAAATTCACCCCGGGGCCAAAATCGGCGAGGGGCTTTTTATCGATCACGGCGCGGGTGTAGTGATTGGCGAAACGACGGAAATCGGGGACAACGTGACCATTTACCAGGGAGTGACCCTGGGCGGCACCGGGAAGGAGAAGGGCAAGCGCCACCCGACCATCGGGAACAACGTGGTGATCAGCACCGGCGCGAAAATCCTGGGCTCCATTACCGTC
>DAISHP010000069.1:0-7691 GCA_036822475.1 Bacillota bacterium | reverse complement strand
CGTTCTTGCAGCCAGGCTTCGTCCAGGCCGGACGAGCGCAAATTTTCTTTGACGATCATTCCATCCATGATCAAGACGGTCGGCAAACCTTCATAACCGGTGGCGATGCCGAGATCCTCGGGCGTTACCGGTCTTTTTTGCGATTTCGGGATCACGCTCAACTTTCCCGACGTTTCGAGAACCCCGAATTCGACGTCGCAGACGTTCACAATCCCCTTTTCCCGCAATTGCGCCAGCAGATCGTTGAGGTTATAACGCGCCTTGCGCAGTTCTTTCTTGAGAATTTGCCCGTTTTTGATGACCACCTGGGGCTCTCCGTCCAAAATTTTCCGCAAAAAGGGGCTGTGCAGGGCCAGATAGCTTAACAACACCTCCAGCACGGCCAGGGTCACCATCGGCAGGATGGCTTTCCAGAGGGGGATGCCGGTAGACTCCATGGGAATGGCCGCCAGTTCGGCGATGATGATGGCCACCACAAAATCGAAAGGGGAAAGCTGCCCGATTTCCCGCTTTCCCATCAGGCGGACAACGATCAGGACGATAAAATAAATCAGGATCGTCCGGTAAACAAGCCCAAACATTTTTCCGCACCCGGCCTTTTGTTTTGAAGATCGTTTCGTATGATCATTTTGCCGGATCGAAAGGAAAAATATTTGGGGCAGCACAAAGTCAGTCGTCGGTCGTCAGGCAGCAGTCGTCAGGGTTGAAAGGAATTCACAAAAATTTTTCATCCCTTTGTGCCTTTGTTCCTCTGTGCCTTTATTTATTCAGCTTTGGTGGAGAGTAGCTCTTTTTTATTCCCTACCCGGAAAGCGCGAAAAAGAAAATTCCTCTGGAATTAAATTACCCGCAGGCGCCGCAACATGGCCTGATTGGCCGCCGCTTCCAAACGATCGTCCAGGGGCTCTAAAAGCTCGGGCAACCCCCGGCGTTTTAGAGCGGTCCGGATCAGGTAATCGGTCAAAGCCGGGTTCTTGGGCAAAAGCGGGCCGTGCAGGTAGGAGCAAAAAACATTTTTATACCGCGCCCCCTCCCGGCCGTCTTCGCCGTTATTGCCGGATCCGGCCAGCACGCGGCCCAAAGGCGCCGTCTTCCCCAGGTAAGTTCTCCCCGCGTGGTTTTCAAAGCCGGTCACCTTGACTCTTTCCCCGTCCAGTTCGATCTCCACGGCAATATTCCCGATCAACCGGCGCGCCCCGGCCTCCGTATAAAAGTCCAGCAAACCCAGCCCGGGAATGACCTGCCCTCCCCGCGTCCGGTAGTAATGGCCCAACAACTGGTAACCGCCGCAGATGGCCAAAACCACCAGCCCGTCTTCGATGGCTTCCCGCAAGGCGCCGGCCCGCTTTCTTAAATCTTCCGTCATTAAATTTTGCTCGCGGTCGGAACCGCCCCCTAAAAAAAGAAAATCCATCCCGCGAAAATCAACCTCTTCTCCCTGGCGAACGCGGTGGACGGTGACGGGAATCCCCCGCCAGCGGCAGCGGGCCGCGAAAGCCAGCACATTTCCTCTGTCTCCGTAAAGGTTTAAAAGATCAGGATACAGATAACATATTTTCAGCATAGGCATGCTCCTTTTGGCAACACCTGGCCAATTTTCTTTCCACGGGCCAGAGAGCCGTATAGGTGGCCAGCAGATAGGCCTGGTGGCCGGGGGCGCGCAGAATGCGGTCAACGGCAGCTTCCAGGTCCGGCTCCACAATAATTTTATCCAGGGGCACGCCGGCGTACTTCAGGCGTACCCCCATCTCTTCGGCGCGCGTGCCTGAGCACACAAAACAATTAATCTGCCGGTGGCAATGCTGAAGAACTTCGAAATCCACATCCCAGAGCCAGGAAATATCGCGTCCGTCCGCGGCGTTGTCGTTGATCGCAATTAAAACGTCAAGCCTGCCCTCCGCTTCCCGGAAAACTCCCAGGCTTTCGTTAAAGCCGGCCGGGTTTTTTACCAGGTTAAGCAAAATCGCCTTGCCGAGGTAATGATAACGTTCCATGCGGCCTGTTACCGGAGTGTAATTCTGCAGGGCGCTACCGATTTCTTTCGCCCTTACCCCAACAAGCAACCCCGTGGCAAAAGCCGCCAGAGCGTTGTACAGGTTATAGAGGCCGGATACGGGCAGAGTCAGGGGAACAGGCCCCTCCGGGGAAAGAACCAGACAGGAGGTGCTCCCCGCCGTCCGGATCCGGACGGCTTCGACCCCGGCCTTCGGACGGGCAAAAGCACACCGGGGACAACGATAATTGCCCAGTTGACCATATTGATAATAAGCATAAGCCAGGGGAAAACCGCAGAAAGGGCAAAATCTGGCTTCTCTCACCCCCTGCTCCCCGTCTTCCTTTCCTTTTCCCTCTTCCTGATGAGCGGGCTTTTCGCCAAAGCCGTAAAAAACAACTCGCTTGCCCGTCCCCGCGGTCTGCAGCTGCGCCACCAGCGGATCGTCGGCGTTCAGCACCAGTTTTCCGGACGGTAATTTTTCTAAAGCGTCCCGGACATACCTGATCGTGTTATCCAGTTCCCCGTAGCGGTCCAGCTGGTCCCGGAAAAAGTTGGTCACCACCACGATGTCCGGGCGGAGCTGTGCACAGACCAGGGGAAAGGAAGCTTCGTCCACTTCCAGGCAGGCGTAGTCGCAATTGAGCCGGCCGGAAAGGGTGGCGTTTTTAAGCAGGGCGGCGGTTACGCCCGTAATTAAATTTGCTCCCTCCAGATTGGCCGCCACCTGATAACCGGCCCCGGCGGCGATTTGGGCGATCATGTTATTGGTCGTGGTTTTGCCGTTCGTTCCCGTAACCATCACAATACCCCGGCGGACCTGGCCGGCCAGGGCCTTCAGCACCCCCGGGCAGATGCACAAAGCGACCATCCCCGGCAAAGACGAACCTTTTCCTTTGGCCAGCAGGCGGCTTAAGCCAGAAGTGAGCCTGGCCAGCCCTACCGCCAAAAAAAGCAATATTTTAGCCCCGAAGTTTCTAAGCCAACGCACGGTAATAAAACACCTTTTCCTGCGCGCGGGCCGAAACCAGCCCCCGCTCACTCAAGACATCCAGGTGGGCCTGGATTTCCGATAAACCAAGGAAAATATCAAAACCGTTCAGGTCGGGGTAAACCAGCCGGCTGAGCTGAAAAACAGTCAATTCCCCGTTCCTGCCCAGAATTTCCAGAAGGTACTGAAGCCGGTTTTCGTGGTGTTCGCAATAACTGGCGACCAACTTGCGGTGGCCGGAAAAAACTCCCCCGTGGCCGGGCCAGACTGTTTTGATTGCCATGTCGTTTACCTTTTTTAACCCTTTCAGGTAAATGCTCAACGTATGGACGCGCCGGCCGGGGTGATCCGGTTCGAATTCCACGAAGGGATTGGGGGTAATGTGGGGCAAAAGAAAATCGCCCGAAAAAAAATTGCCCTCTTCCGGGTCGTACAGGCAAAGGTGACCTGGCGCGTGGCCCGGAAAATGATAAACTTTTAACCCGCCGTCCTCGAAAGGCAGTTCCTCCCCGCCTTTGAGCTCCACTGCACCGTCTTGCCGGATTTTCGGCGCAGGCAATTTATCGCGCATCGCGATCATTTGTTGAATGATTGTCTGGGGACAACCCGTTTCGGATAGAAAAGGGAGCCTTTCGGCAAAGAAGTTTCGCGGTCTAAGCATCCTGTTCAGTTCAATCGGATGCACATATACTTTCGCCCCGGAGACGTCCTGCAGCCAGCCCGCCAGGCTGCTGTGGTCGGCATGGGAGTGCGTCAAGATCACCCTTTTTAAGTCAAAAAGGGACAGGTTCCGGACAGCCAGCGCTTCTTTCAGGATCGCCCGCGCTTCGGGGGTTTCCGGGCCGGCATCCACCAGCGTATACGGTTCAGATAAAATCAGGTAGACGTTCACGGGACCCACACGATATGGAGTCGGCAAGGAGATCTGGTGAACAGGCAACAAAGTAATTTCCTCCCTCAGAAAATAGAGGCACAAAGGCAACAGGCACAAAGGGAAAGTGCCTGCTTTAGGCCTCATTTTCGTGATTTATGGCGAGAACGGGCGTTTTCCCGGGGAACTCCTCAGAAAATAGAGGCACAGAGGCAACATGCACAAAGGAAAATGTACCTGCTTTATGCCTCATTTTCATTATTTATGGAGAGAACGAACGTTCTCATGGGGAACTCCCTCGAAAATAGAGGCACCAAGGAAAAAACACGTTCATCTATCTATTTCTCTTTAGCCTCTGTGCCTTTGTGCCTTTGTACCTCAAAAAAAGTATATCACCGCGGACGTAGAAAAACAACTGCCACCCTATAACTCAGAGTAGCATTTCAACAGATTATTTAAATTTCGGCAGGCGGGGTCAATCAAGGGTGTTTTAAGGTCCCGTTTTTCTGCAGGGTTTTGATTGCGTCCACAGCTTCGGCAATCGTTTTCGGCAGGGGGGCTAAGTTTAATTCCGGAAGACGGCGAAATATTTCCACCACCACCGGAAAGCGCAAATCGGCCGTCCTGACCAGTTCTTCGTCGGTCAGCAAAGAGGTGTCTCCTTCCGCCAGGGTACGGCCATTTTTGATAATGATTACCCGGTCGGCCCACTCCGCGGCCAGGTCCACATCGTGGGTGGCAATCACAATGGTAATTTCCCGCCGGTGCAGTTCGTTTAAAATGGCCAGCAGATTGTCTTTCCCCCGCGGGTCCAGGTAGCCCATCGGCTCGTCCAGTACAATAATTTCCGGTTCCATGGCCAGCACGCCGGCGATGGCCACTCGTTTTTTCTGCCCGTAGCTCAAATGATAGGGAGCTTTATTTTTGTGGTCCTCCATTTGCACGGCACGCAGCGCCTGTTCCACCCTGGTCCGGACTTCCTCCGGGGAAAGGTTCATATTTAAAGGACCAAAGGAAACGTCTTCCCAGACGGACGAAGAAAAAACCTGGTCGTCGGGATCCTGAAAGACCAGACCCACCTTGCTTTTTACCCATCTTTCCGTTTTCGCCGTAATCTCCCGGCCCAAAACGCGCACTTTTCCGCGCGCAGGCAGGTAAATGCCGTTTAAATGGAGCAGCAAAGTAGACTTGCCGGCGCCGTTGGGCCCCAGGACGGCTACCCGCGAACCCTTCCGGATCGATAAAGAAAGGCCCCGGAGGGCCTCGGTTCCGTCTCGATAACGAAAATGCAGATCTTCTACTTCAATAATGTTTGCCATAAGCTGCCTCCCGTTTCCAGCATCCGCAACATCAGCGCAAAGGTAAGAATGCCCAGCCCCCACCCCAAGTCGCGGGTTCGGGGCCAGACCAGTTCCCTTTGGATGGATTGATTGCCCCACCCGCGGGCGAGCATGGCCAGGTAGATGCGCTCCCCCCGCTCTCCCGAACGCAAAAAAAGCACGCCCAGCAACTGCCCCAGAGTAAGAAAAGTTCTTTTGTCCAGCAGGCTTTTTCCCGCCCGGAAAGCCCGCGCCCGGCGGGCCAGCATCATCCGCCGGGTTTCTTCGTTCAGGACAAATATGTAGCGCACGGTGAATTCGATCAGCTGAACGAAAACTAAAGGAACGCGCAATTCGCGAAAAGCCCGCATTAAACCGCGGAACCCGGTGGTGGCGGTGAGTAAAGTCAGGGCAAAAACGGCGTTCATCATCCGCAAGAAAAGGATCAGTGCCTGCATTGCCCCCTCTTTGCTAACGCCAATCGGATACGCTCCAATTTTGAACCCGGCCAGGATTTCTCCCGGAACGACAACAGGAAGAACCGCGATCAGGACCCCCCCGAACGGCAAAATCCAAAGCAGGCGCCGGCCAAAGTAAAGGGGGGTTAACCCGGCCAAAGCCCCCAGGACGACCAGAAAGGAAGCCCCAAAAAGCAGTGCCGTCCAGGAAGTAAGCGTAGAAACAAGGGCGGTAAAACATAAAATACTCACCGTTTTTACCCGTGGATCCAGGCGGTGCAACGCCGAATTTACCGAACCGGCCGGAGAGAAAAGATGATCCAAGAGGAAAACCTCCCGAAAAAGGAATTGGAAATAATATCCTTCGCCGCGTCACCTCACTGCCCGGCGAGCTTTCTTACCTCTTTCGCCACCACAGCAAACCCGCGGCCCTGTTTGCCCACCCGGGCCGCTTTAATGGCAGCGTTTAAAGCCAGGAGGCTGGTCTGGTCGGCGATGCTGGTAATCAGGCATCATGATTTCCCGGGAGTTCTTCCCCCCGCCAGGTAGTTAATTCAGCCGGTGGCTTTTCCCCCGGGAATCCGGCGCTTTCCCCCACCTGGCTAAAATCAAGCCCACTCCGGACAAAACTCCAAAGACCAGGAGCGTCCCGACCAAACCGGCCAGGGAGGTAGCCAGGGCTTCGCTGGCAATCCCCGGAAACACGTAGTCCGGCATCCAGGCTTTGATTAATTCCACTCCTTCCGCGAGGTGCAAAAACCCCTTGTCCTCAGCCACCCTTTCCAGACCGTCCGGGCTGGGAGAAGCAAACGGCGACAAAAAGACGGCAATGGCCACGGCAAGGAGCAGGCCGATGACGATCTGCTTCTTATTCATGCAAACTCACCCCCTGCGGCAAAGACCAGTGCTGCCGGACAAACGCGACTACCACGGCGGTAATCAACCCTTCCCCGATCCCGATCAAAGCGTGCCAGCCGGCCATGGCGGGTAAAGCCACTGACCAGGGAACGCTCCCGGAGAGAACAATTTCCGCGGTACAGGCCAGGGCCGCCGCCATGACCGATATCCAGGCGGCGACAAAAACCGCCGCTGTCCGGAGGAACTTACTCTTTCCGGCCCCCGCAAGCAGCTTATAAACGCCGTAAGCCACCCAGGGGGCAATCACCGCCATGTTCAAGACATTTGCCCCTAAAGCCGTCAGCCCCCCGTCGTAAAAGAAAAGACACTGAATAACCAAAACGGCGGCCATCACCAGAAAAGCGTTCCAGGGGCCCAGTAAAATGGCCGCCAGGGCGCCGCCCAAAAGGTGGCCGGAAGTTCCTCCGGCAACTGGAAAATTAACCATCTGGGCGGCAAAAATAAACGCCGCCGCCACGCCCAGGGCGGGCACCTGCCTGTCTTGCAGGGTTTCTTTGGTTTTCGCCACCGCCCCCGCCAGGGCACCGGCACTCAACACACTTGCCCCGGCCCATACTCCCGGAGTAAGAAACCCATCCGGAATATGCATTGAAAAAGAACACCTCCTGAAATTTTTTTGAAGCAAAAAACCATGGAGCGCCCCTTTTTCGTTGGGACAAGACCTCCATGGTCGGCTTCCAGCGGAAAATTCTGGCTTAAAAACCTGATCCGGGCACCTCCGGGTACCCTCTTCTCCTAAATTTTATAACATGGAATTACCAGCCGGTCAAGTTAAAAATTAACCGGGAACAGAGATTTTTTCAAACAACCGGGAAATCATCTTTTTTCCTCTGCCGGACGCCCCCCCTGGCGGGCCATTTCTAAAAGCGGCTTGACCAGGTCCATCGGCAGAGGAAAGATAATCGTGCTGGCCTTATCCGTGGTAATTTCCCGGATTGTCTGCAGGTACCGCAGCTGCAGCGCAGCGGGAACCTGCGTAATGATTCTGGCCGCTTCGGCCAGCCTCTCGGCGGCCTGGTATTCGCCGTCGGCGTGAATGATCTTCGCCCGCCGCTCCCGTTCGGCTTCGGCCTGGGCGGCCATGGCCCTTTGCATGGTGGCCGGCAATTCCAGATCCCGGATTTCCACCAGGCTGACTTTG
>DAISHP010000068.1:0-7877 GCA_036822475.1 Bacillota bacterium | reverse complement strand
GATGTATACCTCCGGCTCCACCGGAAAGCCGAAAGGAGCGCTGCACGTTCACGCCGGGGCCCCGCAGTATTACCAGACCGGCAAGTGGGTTTTGGATTTGCAGGAGGAGGACATTTACTGGTGCACGGCCGACCCATCCTGGGTCACCGGCATCTCTTACGGCATTTGGGCGCCCCTGTTAAACGGCGCCACCTCCGTGATCTACGGCGGGGGGTTTAAGGCGGAAAAGTGGTATACTCTTTTGGAAAAATACAAGGTGAGCATCTGGTATACCACCCCGACTTCTCTGCGCAAGCTGATTGCCGCCGGGGACAATTTGATGCATAACTACAATCTTTCCTCTCTTCGCCACATTTTAAGCACCGGGGAACCTCTGAACCCGATGGTCATCCGCTGGGTTCAGCAGAAATTCGGCCTGCTTGTGCACGATACCTGGTGGATGACTGAAACGGGGGCGCATATTATTGCCAACTTTTTATCTCTTCCGGTGAAACCGGGTTCCCTGGGCAAGCCTGTCCCCGGGGTGTACGCAACGATTATCAATGAACAGGGCAGGGAGCTGCCTCCGCTGGAAATGGGCCAGCTGGCCCTGAAAAAAGGCTGGCCGGCCATGATGCGCGGGATCTGGAAAAACCCGGAAAAGTACCAGGAATATTTTCGCCTGTCCCCCTGGTACTTAAGCGGGGACCTGGCCTACCGCGACGCCGACGGCTACTTTTGGTTCCAGGGCCGGGCCGACGACGTGATTAAAACGGCCGGTGAACGGGTGGGGCCCTTTGAAATCGAAAGCAAGCTGGCCGAACATCCGGCCGTTCTGGAAGCCGGCGTGATCGGCAAGCCGGATATGCTCCGCGGCGAAAAAATTAAAGCCTTTGTGGTCCTGCGCCCCGGCTACACCTGGTCGGCGCAATTGCAGCGCGACGTCCAGAACTTCATTGCCAACACCCTGGCGGCGCATTTAGTGCCCGAAGAGATCGAAGTGGTCGAAAGCCTGCCCCGCACAAAAAGCGGCAAGATCATGCGCCGCGTGCTGAAAGCGCGCGAAATGGGCATTCCCGTTGGAAGCCTGCCGACCATAGACGAATAACAAACGAATCGTCCGCCCGCCAAAATGCCTGCCGGATGCATTCCCATAATCAGCCAGCAGTCGAGAAGAGGGTTTGAAACCCTCTTTTTTCTCGTCTAATATCTCTCAAGACACTGTTTCGTATATCAATACCACTCAATCTCTTATTCTGCCATTTAAATTTTAAAAATTACATTTGGCTGATTATTTCTTTACTTTTTATTGTTTTATTTATTAATATAATTTCAGAACACTGTCCTGAAATATTTCTGCAGGGGGTGATGGGCCGGCCAGCAAATCAACAAAACTCCGGCTATTAAAGGCGGTCGTCCGGTGAAAAAAGTTTTAAGGAAAGGAGAGGATTAGATTGGCCCAAAAAGAAAACATTTACGAAGAATTTGAAACCAACCTGATTCCCCCCGGCTGGCGAGACCGGGTTTGGGAAAAGGAAGACTTTCAAAAGTTTTATGAAGCCACGGTTAAAGATAAGCAGGCCGTAGAAAAATGGTGGGAAAAATGGGCAAATGAACTTTTCTGGTTTAAAAAATGGGAGCAAGTTTTGGACGACAGCAACCCCCCGTTTTACCGGTGGTTTGTCGGCGGCGAAACCAATCTGGCGTATCTGGATACGGACTGGCAGCTTGCGCTGGGCAGGAAAAACAAGGTGGCTTTGATCTGGGAAGGGGAACCCTGGGACGAAACCCTGAACCAGCCGAAAGAAGTAAAAAAATTCACTTACTATGACCTTTACCGGGAATCAAATGTCTTCGCCTATGCCCTCAGGGAAAAATTAAACGTGCAAAGGGGAGAAATCCTGACTTTTTACCTGCCCATGATCCCGGAACTTCCCCTTTACATGCTGGCCGTCCAGAGGCTAGGCGTCAAACACAGCATTGTGTACAGCGGGTTTAGCGCCGAAGCCATCGCCCAAAGGGCGCAGGACGCCGGTTCCCGGATCATCATCACCGCCGACGGCGTTTACCGCCGCGGAAAAATCTTAAACCTGAAGGCCATTGTTGATGAAGCGATAAAAATCTGTGCGCAAAGCGGGCACGAGATTGAAAGGGTAATCGTCGTCAGAAGAACGGGCCACGAAATAAACTGGAACGAAAACAAAGACCTCTGGCATCACGACTTAATCAAAGGCATTTCGAAAAATGTGCGGGTGGAGGCGGAAAAACTCGGCGCGGAGGACTTTTCTTACATCCTGTACACTTCGGGAACGACGGCGGCACCGAAGGGGGCCCAGCATTCGGTAGGGGGCTACGCGGTCGGCCTGTACGCCACCACGAAATGCATCTTTGACCTGCGCGACGACGACATTTACTGGTGCACCGCCGACATCGGCTGGGTTACCGGACATTCTTACATCGTCTACGGACCGCTGATGGTGGGCGCAACATCCGTAATGTACGAGGGAGCCCCCGATTTCCCGGGACCCGACCGCTGGTGGAGCATGATTGAAAGGCACGGGGTGACTGTTTTCTACACCGCGCCGACAGCCATCCGGATGCTGATGAAGTTTCCCGAAGAGAACGTTAAAAAATACGATCTTTCCACCATCCGGATTGCCCATTCGGTAGGTGAACCGATCAACCCCGAAGCATTCCGGTGGTACTTTAAACACATCGGCAGGGAGGATATCGTTGCTTCCAGCACCTGGTGGATGACCGAAACCGGCCACATGCTGACCGGGCACTTCCCCGGCCTGGGAAAAATCTTCCCGCTTAAACCCGGCACCAACGGTTACCCCTTCCCGGGCGTTACGCTGGAAGTGCTCGACGACGACGGCAACCCCTGCCCGCCGGGAGTAAGGGGCTACTGGGCGATTACTTCCCCCTACCCGGGAATGTTGATGACTTTATATAAAAACCCGCAGCGGTACATCGACACCTATTGGTCCCGGTTCAAAGACAAAATGTACTTTTACACCGGAGACTTTGCCGTCAAAGACCCGGACGGTTACATCTGGGTTTTGGGCCGGGCCGACGACGTCCTGAAGGTGGCCGGCCACCGGATCGGAACGGCGGAAGTAGAGTCGGCCATGATCAAGCATCCGGCGGTGGCAGAAGCAGCCTGCATCGGCAAAACCGATCCCGTGAAAGGAGAAATCCCGTTTGTTTTTACCGTTCTCAAACAAGGTTTTACTCCCGACGGAGCATTAGGCAGGGATTTAAAAAATCACCTGCGGAACACCATCGGCCCCCTGGTCGCTTCCGACGCTGTGATTGCCTTCGTCGACCTGGTTCCCAAGACGAGAAGCGGGAAAATCATGCGCCGGCTGCTGAGGGCGGTCGTCCAAGGAGCCGCGCTGGGAGACGTGACCACCCTGGAAGACGGCGTAGCGATTGAAGAGGCCACAAAAGCATTTAACATCGTTAAAGTATCTTTAGAGAAAGCTGCGGGCTAAAAAGAGGAAGGGGAGAGGGTTAGCCGGGAAAGGCATTAACCCTCTCCCGCTCAAGAAAGCAAAAAATTTAGGGGGTGTTTTTGAATGCAACCGGCCGTTCAACCCAGCCCTTCCCGGGGCTGGATCGTAACGTTTTGCGGAATGGGCGTCAACCTGGCTTTGGGTGTCCTGTACACCTGGAGCGTTTTTTCCGCCGCCCTGATCGACCAGTTACACTGGAGCAAAACCCAGTCTTCCCTGCCCTATACGGTTGCCTGCGTTGTTTTCGCCATCATCATGGTTCCGGCGGGGAGACTGGTTGACCGGTACGGACCGAAATGGATCGCCGCCCTCGGCGGGATTTTTTGCGGCGCCGGCCTGCTTATTTGCGGCCTGACCTCCACATTGCCGCTGGCGGTGCTGGGTTTTGGAATCATTACCGGGATCGGTCTGGGTCTTGGTTACGCCGCCCCTACCCCGGCGGCCGTAAAATGGTTCCCACCCCAGAAAAAAGGCCAAATTTCTGGTTTGGTCGTAGCCGGCTTCGGGCTGGCCTCAGTATATATTTCCCCCATGACAAACGCTTTTCTTAAAGCGTGGGGCGTCCAAAAAGCGTTTTTTATTGAAGGGATCATCTTTATCGTCGCCATTCTCATCCTTTCCCAGGCTTTAGCTTTCCCTCCGGCCGGGTATATTCCGGTAAGTCCGGCGGTATCTTCCTCCACCCAACAGGCAAAAGCGAAAAATATTACCGGACGGGATTACTCGCCGGGAGAAATGCTGCGAACGGTACAGTTCTGGCTTTTGTGGATAATGTTCACCTTAACGGCCTCTGCCGGTTTAATGATCATCGGACATTTAGCAAAAATAGCTTCGATCCAGGCCCACGTCCAGTGGGGCTACCTGATGGTCGCCGCCTTAGCCATCTTCAACGCCGGCGGCCGGGTTTTAGCCGGCTTTCTGTCGGACCGCCTGGGACGGACCAATACGATGCTGCTTGTCTTTTTGCTGCAGGCCGCCAACATGTTCCTCTTCTCAAATTATGTTTCCGGTAGCAGTCTGATTGCCGGCGCCTGCCTGGCCGGTGTATGCTACGGCTCCTTATTGTCCCTTTTCCCCTCCGCCACCTACGACTTTTTCGGGCTAAAAAATGCCGGTGTAAATTATGGGCTCGTTTTCACCGCCTGGGGGGCAGGTTCCCTCATCGGGCCGATTGTGGCCGGACGGGTGGCGGATTTAACCGGCACTTACCACAATGCTTACCTCATTTCCGGTGTGTTGCTGCTGGTGGCTGTCGCGCTCGTCTTCGTTACCAGGCCGCCCAGAACCATTCCGGTAGAGAGTGCGGAGAGTGCGGCCTGACGCGGCAAATGTTCCTTATCGCCCCGGCGCTGCCGTCCGGGGCTTTTTTATAACCGCGCTTTGAACAACCTGTTGACCAGCTCCGGGTTGGCCTTGCCTTTGGTGGCTTTCATCACCTGCCCCACCAAAAAGCCCAGGGCTTTTTCTTTACCCGCCCGGTAATCTTCCACCACCTTGGGATAGTTGGCGATTACCTCTTCTACGACGGCGGCGATGGCCCCTTCGTCGGTAATCTGGACAAGCCCCTTTTCTTTCACGATTTTCTCCGGATCGCTGCCCGTGGCGAACATTTCTTCAAAAACCGTCTTGGCGATTTTGCCGCTGATGGTGCCCTGATCGATGAGCCTGAGCATCCGGGCCAGCTGTTCCGGACGAATCCGGCACTGCGTGATTTCCAGATTATGTACATTCAAAAGACGGGAAAGGTCGCCCATAATCCAGTTGCTTACCGTTTTGGCGTCGGGGTAATGGGCTGTGCAGGCTTCAAAGTACTCAGCCAGCTCAATGGTGGAAGTCAGGACGGAGGCGTCGTAAGCGGGCAGGCCGAACTGTTCCATGTAACGTTGCCGGCGCCGGTCGGGAAGTTCAGGCAGGGAAGCCCGGATTTCTTCCACCCACCGGCGGTCAATCACCAGCGGAACCAGGTCGGGCTCGGGAAAGTAGCGGTAATCGTGCGCTTCTTCCTTGCTGCGCATGGGCAGGGTCACCCCTTTGCCCTCGTCCCAGGTGCGGGTTTCCTGAACGATCCGGCCGCCCTCTTCCAGCACGTCGATCTGCCGCTGCACCTCGTAACTGAGCGCCCTCTGCAAGGCCTTAAAAGAATTCATGTTCTTGATTTCGGTTTTGGTGCCGAATTCCGGGGCCCCCTTCGGCCGCACCGAAACGTTGGCGTCGCAGCGCAGGGACCCTTCTTCCATTTTGCAGTCGGAAACGCCGGTATACTGGATGATGGAGCGCAGTTTTTCCATGTAAATCCGCGCCTCCTCCGGCGAACGCAGGTCCGGCTCGGAAACAATCTCGATTAAGGGCACGCCGGCCCGGTTGTAGTCCACCAGCGAATAAGGCGTGGTGGTGATGGTGCCCTGGTGGACGAGTTTGCCCGTATCTTCCTCCATGTGCAGGCGGGTGATTCCAATGCGCCTGGTCTGTCCGTCCACCTCAATGTCCAGATAGCCGTTTTTGGCCAGGGGAAGGTCATATTGCGAAATCTGGTAGTTTTTGGGCATGTCGGGGTAATAGTAATTTTTCCGGTCAAACTTGGAAAATTCGGCAATCTCGCAGTTTAAGGCCAGAGCAGCCCGGATGGCGTATTCCAGCACTTTTTTATTCAGCACCGGCAGTACCCCTGGCAGGCCCAGGCACACCGGGCAGGTGTGGGTGTTCGGATCGCCGCCGAATTCGGTGGTCGAGGGGCAGAAGATTTTGGTTTTTGTTTTGAGCTCCACGTGTACTTCCAGGCCGATGACGGCTTCGTAGTCCATATAAATCTCCTTTCCTGGCACCGGGTTTATATTTTGGGTCTGGCTTTGTGGTGCTCCGTGTTTTGTTCAAAGGTATACGCCACGCGCAGGAGCGTGCCTTCGTCGAAGGGCTTGCCGATTAACTGCATCCCTACCGGCAGCCCGTCCGCGAAGCCGGCCGGGACGGAAATACCCGGCAGGCCGGCCAGGTTGATCGCCAGGGTGCAGATGTCCGACATATACATCTGCAGCGGGTCGGCTACCTTTTCTCCCTGCTTAAAAGCCGGCGACGGGGTGGTCGGGGAAAGGAGCACGTCGTATCTGGCAAAGGCCCGGTCGAAGTCCTGCTTGATGAGCGTCCGCACCTTCAGCGCCTTTAAGTAGTAGGCCTCGTAGTAGCCGGCGGACAGGGCGTAGGTACCCAGCATAATCCGGCGCTTTACCTCCGGTCCGAAGCCCAGGCTGCGGGTTTTCATGAACATGTCCACCACGTCGGCAGCCCCTTCGGCCCGGTAACCGTAACGCACGCCGTCATAGCGGGCCAGGTTGGAGCTGGCTTCCGCCGGGGCAATTAAATAGTACGCCGGAAGGGCGTATTCGCTGTGGGGCAGGCTGGTTTCCTCGATTTGGGCACCCAGATCGGCCAGGACGTCCAGCGCCTCCGCAATGACCTGTTTGACGGCCGGGGAAATCCCCTCGCCCATGTATTCTTTCGGCACACCTATTTTGAGGCCTTCGATCCCGTTTTGCAGATAAGCGGTATAATCTGGCACCGGTCCGGGGGCAGAGGTGGAATCCAGGGGGTCGGGCCCGGCAATCACGTTCATGACCAGGGCGGCATCGGTCACGTCCCGCGTTAAGGGGCCGATTTGATCCAGGGAGGAAGCAAAGGCCACCAGCCCGAAGCGGGAAACCGCCCCGTAGGTCGGCTTCAGGCCCACTATCCCGCAAAAGGCGGCCGGCTGGCGGATGGAACCACCCGTATCGGAACCCAGCGCCACCGCGGCTTCTCCGGCGGCCACCGCCACCGCCGAGCCGCCGCTGGAACCGCCCGGAACCCGCTCCAGGTCCCAGGGGTTATGGGTGGTGAAGAATCCTGAATTTTCGGTGGAGGATCCCATGGCAAATTCATCCAGATTGGTTTTGCCTAAAACTACTGCCCCCGCCTGATTCAATCTGGTAATTACGGTTGCGCTGTAGGGGGGTACAAAATTATAAAGAATTTTGGAGGAACAGGTTGTCCGCACTCCCTCCGTGCAAAGGTTATCCTTAACGGCAACGGGGATGCCGGCCAGCGGCGCGATGTGTTCGCCGGCAGCGATTTGCCGGTCAATTTCCTTTGCCCGGGCCAGGGCATTTTCCCTGGTAATGGTCACATAGGCCTTTAATTTATCCTCGACGGCGTCAATGCGCTCAAAAAAAGCCCGGCATAGTTCTTCAGCGGTAATTTGCCTGTTGACGAGCAAGTCGTGTAATTCGTGAGCCGTAAGGTAATATAACTCCAAGACGGTACCTCCCTAGAAAATAGCGTTCTACCATTCCTTACCATCGGGCTGGAATTGTCCGGCTCGCTTAAGAGCTCCGGGTCGACCAGACATCA
>DAISHP010000067.1:0-7893 GCA_036822475.1 Bacillota bacterium | reverse complement strand
CGAGCGGGCGCACCGGCGCGACGGCCGGGTCGGCGAACCTGTCCGCGCCGTAGGTGGGCGTGACGCAAGTTACGATTTCCTCCGCTGAAAAATCGGTCAGGTAGAGCTGCAAAATATCCCGGGCCAGATGCCGGTAAGGCCTCCCGGCCATTTTGGCCAGTTGCTCCCGGGAAATCTTCACGGGCCGGTCCGGCACGAACAGACCCCCGTCGGGGGCAATTCCCATTTTGATCGCTTCCGCGGAAGTTGCTGGCGTGGCCTTCCCCCTGGTGCTTTCGTAAAGCAAACGATCATCTCCTCATCCCCTGGATTACTGGGGATAAATTTACCGCCAGGACGCAAAGATAATTTTTAGAAAATGCGGTGCATGTTACAGAATTACCAGATGATGGAGTGGTTCTCTGGAGCGACCGATTCCCGTTCTTTTTTCTTTAAATTTCTTCCCGGCGGCCGCTGAAGTAGAACCATTTACCGCCCAGGTGGTGGATGAGTTCGGCCGCCTCATGCCAGCGTTCGCTAAAGAAATCGCTCTCTGCGCTGGCGGTCAGCACTTCCCCCACAAAGAAAAAGTGATCGCCCGTCTTGTGGCGGTCGACAACCCCGCATTCCAGATGGCCCAGACATTCCGCAATCAAAGGAGCGCGGATTTTTTTCGCCCCCGCCGGCGTTAACCCCGCTTCCTTGAACTTGTCCTTTTCCCGGCCGGAAACTTTCCCGCAGCGCTGCACCTGCTTGAAGAGGCCGGCGCCGGGGATGTTGAGGGCAAACTCCTCGCTGGCCGTAATGAGCTCGGCGGTGAAGTGGGTCTGGGCGACGGAGATCCCGACCAGGGGCGGGCGCCTGGAAAGGGGGCTCTGCCAGGCCAGGGTCATCACGTTGGCCCTGTCCCGGTAGGCCGACGTGACCAGCACCACGCAGCCGGGGTTGATTAGCCGGTAGGCTTCCTCCAGGGGAACTTCAACCTTCACTGTTCTGACCTCCTCTTTACTCCTGACTTTTGTAATACTAAAACCCCCGATGAAAATATTCGAATAAGGCAATATTTTGAGGGGGATGCGGGTGAGTATTCCGGGCGGGAATCATAAAAAGCGCTTGACATCCGCTTTTTAAAAGTTCCTGGCGGGTTTCCCGCGTTTCCTGCTTTCTAGTTTACCACGCGCAGGGGAAGGTAAGCAATGGGGAAGCAAGGGCGGATACAGGGGCGGCCAATGATCGGGAATGAAAGCCAGGCTGAATAATTACCGCTTTTTTCCGCTCGTTTGCTATGGGGGTCCTTTTGTGGTATAATTACCCAAACGAAAAGGAGGTTTTAAACATGAAGGATTGTCCGGTTTGTCATCAACCCTTGCGGGAAACCCCTCGTTACGGGGTGATCGTTGACGTTTGTCCCGGTTGCCGGGGTGTCTGGCTTGACCGCGGGGAACTGGAAAAGGTTGTCGCGCTGGCCCGGGAGTTTCGCGCCGATGACGACGATTTTGACGAGCGCCGTCACAAGTACGATGATAAGTATTACCGGGAACATCGCGATGAGTACCATGGGTATCACCATAAAAAGAAAAAGAAGCACGGTCTCTTCGAGGTTTTTGGCGATCTTTTCGATTAAGAAGCGGAAACGTTTTTTGTATTTGGGCGATAGGCGCCGGAAAAAACATGGTTTTTGTCTTTATCGCGATAGAATAGCCCTGCAGGTACGCCTGAAAAAACATACCAGAACCCTGCAGGGCTTGATTTTCCTGGTGCCGAAGGTGGGAGTCGAACCCACACGGGGGGCGAACCCCACCGGATTTTGAGTCTGATACTTTAGTAAAACGAGTAATCTTAAAGGCAACTGAAGCGTCAGCCGAGCCCTTGCGGCTCAAGGGCTGGCGGCCCATCACCCCCATCAGCCGAGGGTTTCGAGAAAACCGGTTTTTATCACCGGCCCGTGACAAAATTGTGATAAAGTTTGAGCCTATGCGCAGCATAAGTCATAACGTGTTTAGTATTTCAACAGGCTTCTTAATTCCTCTAACGTTAATCCGGCCTGCCGCAAAATGGATTTCAGAGTACCGGGTGCAAGTTCCTCATGGAGGGGAATGATAACCGTCTTTTTCTCCCCAGACAGATATCCCTTCAGTTTAACGTGGCTTCCCTTTTGACCGGCTTGCTCAAAGCCCAGTGCCCGCAAAACTTCGATCATTCTCCTTCCTGACAGTACAGGCAGCCGCTTCATAAAGCAACGTTTACCTCTAAAGGAGCAATAATGGGGGGCTCAGCAATTGAAAAGTCCTTTTCGTCCTCAAAATACAGCTCCAGCGCCTCTTTCAGGTTGGCCAGGGCTTCCTCTAAAGTTTCTCCTTGCGAGGCAACCTCTACCTCCAAACAGCGGGATACGTACCACTTTCCTTCTTTGGTCAGGGCTGCCGTAAAACGAGCCATAACGATCACCCCTTACTAAACTATGCTTTGCGTGATTTTTTATTCACCACAGCGGGGGCGAAATCCTGTCTGGTGCCTAAGCCGGAAAATCACCCAACCCCTTCTGCTTTAATTATGCCCGCCACGCCCACACCCCCAACGCAACCACCAGCACGGCCCAGCTCGGCCAGCCCAGCCCAGTTCTGACGCAATCCGCCGCCCCGCCCGCCAGGGAACACGGTGCCAGGTGTACTTCGGTGGAACTGCGCCTTCCTCAAGACAACGCACATGGTCAAACCGATCCTCTATGCTTTGTACCCAAGGGTCCTTTTTTCCCACGCCCGGCAGCCCCTTTACCGAATTTGGTAAAATTATAGCATAAAGTGTCTTCAATTTCTACATCTTTTTCTTGACAAAGCCTCAAAAAAGTGCTAAAATAAATTAAGTAGTAATCCAGGCGATGCCTGGTTTCCGCGAAATTTGGGCCAACGCGGCTGCTCCCGCTCACGGTTGACGGAGCGGCAAACTCGTATTTTCACAGGCACGCAATAGATCGCCTTCGAGCGCCTCTATTGGCGTGCCTTTTTAATTTTACAAAGGAGGTAACGCAAATGTTCACCCAAGGAAGGGGTCTCGCGCTGGAAGACATCGCGCACCTGAGAGGAGAGAAGCTGGCCTTCACTATCGACGAAGCCCGCTACGTGACCGGCTTGGGAAAGCCTACCCTCTACCGACTTATATAAGGAAGGCAAGTTGAAAACTATCCGTATCGGGAAGCGGCGGATGCTCATCCTCCGGGAATCCCTGGAGGAGTGTCTCCAGCAAGGAACACTCTGAAAACAAGGCGAAAGCCGCCCGGTGGCAGCAGGCGGCGGCGACGTGGAACGTAAGGGACTTGAAATTAAAATCGTCCGGCAGCAGGAGAAATGCCTCCCCTGGGCGAATACCCGTATCAAGGGTAAGCAACAGTAACGCATAGTCCCTCAATCCGGAAAAGGTGGTCTTGTCCGGGAGGGACAAAAGCTGTTCGAGGGTGTCGGTGTCGGTGTCCACAATCCGACCCTCATCTTTTTTCTTCTGGAACCCTTCAAGCGGATTCTCCGGGAAGATGCCTTCTTTGACGGCCCATTTGAAGAACGTCCGGAGGTAAATAAGCCGCAGGTTGTAGGTGCCCGGCTTGCACTCCCTGGACATGTATTCCAGAACGCATTTCTTAAGATTCCGATGGTCATATGCTTCCGGGAAATGCTTAAAAAACTGGGTGACGTGGTAGCGGTAATCCTCAATCGTTCGCTTGCTTTTCTGCCCCCCCCTGTTTCCAGTAAATGAACTGCTGGAGTGCTTCCTCCCAGGTGGCCGGAATGTCCTTCCGGAGCTTCAAAACTTTCCCTTAGCCATACTAAAAACCCCCTTCAGCATTTTTGAAATTTCTACTGAAGAGGAATGCAGTCCGGTAATGTGCGGGAGCGTCCGACAACCCCACCGGACTATCTTTTTGGGTGCTGCTGGGTGAAATTCCCATGTCCCGAAAATCAACTGGTGCCGAAGGTGGGAGTCGAACCCACACGGGGGGCGAACCCCACCGGATTTTGAGTCCGGCGCGTCTGCCAGTTCCGCCACTTCGGCAGGTTCTTTGCAGCTATAATGCTAACATATTAACGGGAAACTGTCAACTGGCTGCGCGGATAGCCGGCATCAGGCGGGGGAAGGCAGGGCAGGATAGAGACGAAAAGCACTCTATTTCAGCTGTTCGTATTTGGCAAACACCCTTCCGCAGCAGCAGCCGTAGGTGACCAGATGGTAATCCCGGCGTTCCTGGATGCTTAAAATCCGGACTTTGCTGTTCATCCCGTACAGGGCTTCCCCGCACCAGGGGCACCGCTGGCCGGAAACAAAGTTTCTGGCCCGCACCGTGCAGTACCCTGGCATTTTCGTGGCTTCTACGGTATAATCAGGGAAGCTGAACCGCGAGATGCGGTAGCGGTCGAGAATGGCCCGGATGGTCTTCAACATTCTGTCCCGCGCCGCCCCCGTTTGGGAAGTCAGAAAAACTTCGATGGCAGTGCGGATTACCTGCTGGTCTTCGAAAGTAGGAAAGGGGTAAATCCGGGCGGGCATGCGGGCATCGCTCCTGTCCTTTTCTGCCATTATTGCCCATTGGGCCGGTTTTTATCCGGTCCTTTCCGGACCGGGGGATTTGCTTTGCGGCAATCCTTTGCGGCAATCAAATTCTAACACCCAAATTTTTTTTGGACAAGCCGGTTGAGCAGCCGTTTAGAGAAGTTAGTTTTGAGTTTTGGAAGATTAATTGTTTGTAGGTGAAGCGAATAAAATTATTTAAAAACTGTTGGGGGGTTTTTCGTGGGCGAAAGGAAATTGCGGGTGGCCGTTCTTTTTGGGGGGCGCTCCGGCGAGCACGAAGTATCGCTGCAATCGGCAGCATCGATCATTTCTGCTTTGGATGAGGGGAAATACGAGGTAATTCCGGTGGGCATCACGAAAGAGGGCAGCTGGCTGGCCGGGGTGGAGCCTTTGCAGATGGCCGAACAGGAACGGCAGGGGGTGCCCGTGGCGGGAGTGCCCGTAGCCATCCTGGCGGATCCCGCCCGAAAGGGGCTGGCCCGGCTTGACCGGGGGCCGGCGGAGCGCTTCCGGGGGGAAATTGACGTGGTTTTTCCCGTGCTGCACGGCACCTACGGCGAAGACGGCACCATCCAGGGGCTCCTGGAGCTGGCCGGCGTTCCCTATGTCGGCGCGGGGGTTTTGGCTTCGTCCCTGGGGATGGATAAGGTACTCATGAAAACGGTCTTTGCCCGCGCGGGGCTGCCCCAGGCCGGGTTTTGGTTCTGTCTGCGGAAGGACTGGGAAAGGGATCCGGAGGCAATCATGACCGCCATCGAAGAACGTTTTGGCTACCCGTGTTTTGTGAAGCCGGCCAACCTCGGTTCCAGCGTGGGCATTTCGAAGGCCCACAACCGGGAAGAACTGGCGGCTGCCCTGGCGGTGGCCGCCCGGTACGACCGCAAAATGATCATCGAAGAGTTTATCGATGCGCGGGAGGTGGAGGTCAGCGTGCTGGGCAACGACGAGCCGGCCGCCTCCGTTCCGGGCGAGATCATTCCTTTACGGGAGTTTTATGATTACGAGGCAAAATACGTAAACGGCAACTCGGAGCTGGTGATCCCGGCGGAATTGCCCCCGGATGTGGTGGGCATTTTGCAGGATTACGCCGTCCGGGCCTTTCGGGCGCTGGATTGCGCCGGCATGGCGCGGGTGGACTTTTTCCTCACGCGCTCCGGGGGCCGGGTGCTGGTCAACGAAATCAACACCATCCCGGGGTTTACGCGCTTTTCCATGTACCCGAAGCTGTGGGAGGTCAGCGGGCTGAGTTACCCGCAACTGCTCGACCGGTTGATTGAGCTGGCCCTGGAGCGGCACCGGGAAAAGACGAAAACCACCTACCGGCGCTAAGGAGGACGAGCCTCTTTTAACTTTTGTGCCTGGCACCATTTTAACTTATCGAGACAGAATAAGATCAGCCTTCCAAAACCAGGGTGTATCCCGTCAACTCGTAAATTTCCCTGACCAGGGCCTGCCGGGCCGGATCTTCCGGTGTGGGCGGGGAAGCCAGTTTAACCCGGATTTCTTGCCGGTCTTTAAAAAAGCCCGGCTCTTTTTTCAATCCCCAGTGCGCCGGCAGCCGGGAGCGGACGATTTTTTTGATTTCGTTCTGGTTGGGTTCGGGATTGATCTGCAGTTCCCAGCCCGTCTCGCAGGCCAATTCCTCGAGCACCGGGCGGTATTTTTCCCCGGCCTGGGGGCTGAGGAAGGTAACTTCGATGTATTCGCGGCCGCCGGCCGCCTTTTTGCCGGTGCGGTAGACGGCGGCCCCCGCGCTTTGCAGGCGGCTTTTAATCAGGGCGTAGCTCTGGTTGATCTCCATTTTTTCGCTGCCGCCGCCCGGCGTGATTGGCGTTGCAAAAGGTGAGGGCGGGCCGCCGCCAACGCCGGAAGCGGAGAAAGCCGGAAAGGCGGCGGGAACGGGGCCGGTGCCGGGAGCGGCAGAAGCGGCGAAAGAAGGGCCGGCGCCGGGACCAGGGACGGCGGTTGAGGCAGGGGCAGCACCGGGAGCAGGGGGAGCAGCGGCATCTTCGGCAGCACCGGGAGCAGCCGAAACGCCCGTACCGGCAGAAGCGGCGGCGGCTCCGGGCGGCTGCGCCAGCACCAGGGTGTAACCGCTGATTTGCGCAAATGCTTCCTGGAAGCGGGCAGCCGCCCTGGCAATCTCTGCGGGGTTCTGCCCCTCCTTCGGGAGGCAGCGCACCGCGACCTGCCGCTGTTCGCGGTAGATGGAAGGAGATTTGCAGAGTGTCCAGCCCTCCGGGAGGAGCCGGTCAACCAGTTCGTTCAAGGCGCCGTGGTGGGCTTCCGGGTGCAGTTCCACTTCCCAGCCGGTGGCGGCAGCCAGGTCCGCCAGTTCTTTTTGATATTTTTCGGCCGCGGTTTGGGGAAAGTGAAAGTATAAAGTAATTTTGCCTTGCTCGCGATTCACCCCTTTCCGGTAAAGCCCGCTGCCGGGCGGAAAGACGGCCTCGACCAGCGCCAGGGCGGCGTTTTGCTCCATTTGATCGACGATCCGCTCAACTGGTTCGCCCGGGGTTTCGTCCGGAGCCGCGGCCGCCTCACAGGCGTCTCCGGGAATTTCCGGCCTGGGTTTGTACAGGGCGCACCCGGGCTTCCCGGGAAGGCGCTCAAAGTATTCGGGGTGGTTGTTTAACCGGAAGGCCACCGCCAGGCGGTAAACCGTTTCTTCTACCTTATCTTCCGCAGTTTCCCCCGCCGTTTCCCCCGGTGGAGCCGCCGCGGCTTTTCCCCCCGGCGGCTCCCCGTTCTTTTTACCTGCCAGTTTCCCGGCCAACAAATCGACTATTTCAGCCAGCGGGCGGGGCGCCGGCCCGGCGGCGCTTAACTTTTCCCACAGCGGGCGGGGCGCGCACGCGGCGTAAACCGGCTTGACCCGGGAAAGTAATTGATGCAGGCGGATTTTTTCCTCCCGGGAAACTGGCGGGTCCTGGGTAAAGGGCCAGGGGGCGATGATTTCCAGGAGGCTCTCGGCCGGGTGGGCGGTCTCTTCCCGCCCGATTTTCCAGGCTTCGAAGCCCTGGTCGCCAACGGCGAAGCAAATCCCGGCGCGCGTCGCGCCGCCGGCGTCTTTAAGCAGCACCAGGCGGCCGGGCAGGTGGCCCAGTTGCCGCATCAATTGCTCCCGCCTTAGTTCGCCGGCCACCAGATCGGGGCGGCGGGGGCGGTAAAAATAGGGATGCTTCCAGTCGGAGGCAAAGTAGCGGCGATCTTCGTCCAGCAGCCGGCGCGTTAGTTCCTGCTGTTCGGCGGAAACCGCCGGCCCGTACCAAAAGGTGGCCAGTTCCTCGGCGGTATACAGCTGCTTTGGATGGTTGGTTTGTCCTTCCTGTTTTAGAAGATAATCCCATAGCG
>DAISHP010000066.1:0-7935 GCA_036822475.1 Bacillota bacterium | reverse complement strand
GGGGGCGTACGGGGGAAAAAGGGAAATCATGGAACAGGTTGCCCCTCAGGGGCCTGTGTACCAGGCCGGCACCCTGTCCGGCAACCCCCTGGCCGTTGCCGCCGGCCTGGCTACCTTGAAAGTTTTACAGCAGCCGGAAATTTACCGGGAGCTGGAAGAAAAAGGCGCCCGCCTGGCCGCCGGCCTGCAGAATGCCGCCCGGGAGGCAGGTTTGCCGGTGGCGGTAAACCGCGTCGGGTCGCTGCTCTGTGCTTTCTTTACCGGAAAAGAAGTGGTTGATTACGAAACCGCCCTTTCTTCCGATACCTCCCGGTATGCCGCGTTCTTTAGAAAGATGCTGGACCGGGGCGTTTACCTGGCGCCTTCCCAGTTTGAAGCCATGTTCATTTCCGCCGCCCATGCCCCGGAGCAGATCGATTATACCATTGAAGCAGCCGCCGCGGTTTTTCGTGAACTAAAAACAATTTGACAAAAGTGTTCTGAAGATGTTATAAAAGAAAGTGAACATGTGAATTTAGGTACATTAACAAGAATTGTTTAAATACTGTTCTGAAAATTAACTGACCATGTTTGCTGAAGGAGGAGCCAGCGTGAAAACATTACGAGTGCCGGAGGCCACAGTTACCAGGCTGTCCATCTACTCCCGGTACCTGGAAAGGTTGGACCGGAACGGGGTGACTACCGTTTCCTCGGGCGAAATCGCCGAAGGAGTTGGGGTCAGTCCTGCTCAGGTACGTAAGGATCTGGCCTACTTTGGTGAATTCGGCACCCGGGGAGTTGGTTATAACGTTAAAGATTTGATGCGTTATACGCTGAAAATACTGGGGCTCGATCAAAAGTGGCCTTTAATCCTGGTCGGCGCCGGGAACCTGGGCTTTGCCCTTTGTACCTACAAAGGATTTAACGACCGGGGGTTTTCGATTGCCGCCGTTTTCGATAACGATTTGATGAAAATCGGCAAAATGATCGGACACCTGGAGGTGCTCCCGATGGAGAAAATGCCGGAAGTGATTGAAAAACACAAGGTGCGGATCGGGATCATTGCCGTGCCGCCGCGGGCCGCCCAGGATGTGGCCGAATACATGGTGAAAAACGGCCTGGAAGCCATTTTGAACTTCGCCCCCATTACTTTAAACCTGCCGGACCGGATTGAGGTGCGGAACGTCGATCTCTCCGTCAAACTGGAGATCCTTACCTTTAACCTCTGCTTTAAAGCCGCACAAAGTCTGTAAGAACGGTCGTCAGTCGTCAGTCGTCGGACGATGGACGCCGGGCGCCGGGGCAGCGGACACCTGACGCGGGCGTTGAAAGGGAATTTTACCGCCTGGAGTGGCTGGCGCCGTACAGGCGGTGAAATTCAGGATGGGTGGTAGAACATGCATTTACCCGGGCCATTTGCCGGTACGAAAACAACAGGTGGATTAAGGATGAGCGGAGTTGCAATGAGGGATTATCATAATATTTCAAAAATTTCAACCTACATTGGGGTAATTGGGGCAGGGGAATGTACAGAAGAGGAGGCCCGCCTGGCCGAAGAAGTGGGCCGGGAAATTGCCCGCCGGAAGGGCGTGCTCATTTGCGGAGGCCGCCGGGGGGTGATGGAGGCCGCCGCCCGGGGGGCGCAGCTGGCCGGTGGGCTGGTGGTAGGGGTTCTTCCCGGGAACAGCCGTCAGGAAGGCAACCCTTATCTGACGGTGGCGCTGGCGACGGGCCTGGGCGATGCGCGCAACGCCGTGATCGCCTGCACTTCCGACGCTTTAATCGCCATCTCCGGCGGCTACGGAACCCTTTCGGAGATTGGGCTGGCCCTAAAAATGGGAAAGCCTGTCGTTGGTCTGCTCACCTGGGAGTTGACCCGGCCCGGGCGGTCCTTTGCCGTTTACCCGGCGAAAAGCGCCGCCGAAGCGGTTGAGCTTGCTTTTCACCTGGCCTCGTTGTAAAATTAGCTAAAAAGAGGAAATATTTTCAGGGCAGCACAACCGGCGGCAGGCGGCCGCGCTTGTTCGGCCGGAGTAAGCCGTCTGGGGCGAGGGGGGGTAGAAAAAATGAGCGGCTACAATATTCTGGAGGTCAAAACTTTTTCCCGCTCGCAATTCATCGACATTACCGGCCAGGTCAGGCAACTGGTGGCCGACGCCGGCATCCGGGAAGGGGTTTGTTACCTTTACGTACCGCATACCACCGCGGCCATCACCATAAACGAAAACGCCGACCCTACCGTTGTCCAGGATATTTTAAACCAGCTGGAAAAAATGGTACCCTGGCAGGGTGACTACCGGCACACCGAGGGAAACGCTGCCGCGCACATTAAGGCCGGCCTGCTGAGCGCCTCCCAAACCATTTTTATCAGCAACGGCCGGCTGGTTCTGGGTACCTGGCAGGGCATCTTCTTTTGCGAGTTCGACGGACCCCGGGAAAGAAAAGTCCTGGTAAAAATCATCGCCGGGTAATTGAACCCCTTAGTTGGCGACGAAAATACCTGCCGCCCGGTTTTCCTTCGCCAGCCAGTACCCGCTTGAAAGGAGCCGCAAAGCGGGAATGGCGGTGAAGGTAATGGTGAGCAAAGTTAACAGCGGATTTTCGCTCCGGCAGCCCGCCGCCTTTAAATTTTTCAAAAAGGAGCCAAGCCGGACGGCCGCCTCCGGTCCGGAAAGGGTACTTATTTTGCCGAAAACGGGAAGCGGGATTTCGTCTTCGACCCGGCCGTGGCAACAATAGACCAGCCCGCCGTTTAATTCCCTGATCCGGTTGACGGCGCAGGCCATGTCCCGGTCCTCCTTGCCGACGACAATCAGGTTTCCTTCGTCAAAGCTGATACTGCAGGCCAGGGCGCCGCGGCGCAGTCCGTAGCCCTTCAGAAATCCCAGGGAGCGCTGGCCGCTCCCCCCGTGCTGTTCAATAACGGACGCTTTGAGCAGATCTTCCTCCCCGGCGATGTCCACGGCACCGTCCACCACTGGCAGAGTCAGGGCGATTTCGCGGTTCACGATGTCCGTCACGATTTCCATGACCCGCACCTTTGCCTCCGGGGAACCTGCGGGAAGGCGGAAAAAGCCGGCATCCACGGGCGCAAGCTTAATGTTTTGGTAAACCTTTTCCGGGTAAGCTCGTGTCCCCGGCTCCGCCAGGAGCTTTCCTTCGCGGGCGACGATTTGCCCCCGGCAAATCACCAGTTGCGCTTTGATGGTTTTTAAATCGGGGATCACCACCAGGTCCGCGCATTTGCCCGGGGCGATGCCGCCCAGGTCGCCGTCTATAGTGAAAATGTTCGGCTGCGTTCAAGGTGGCCATCTGAACGGCCCGGACGGGGTCCAGCCCCAGGTCGATGGCCTTTTGGACGATGTAATCCATGTGGCCGTACTCAGCCAGTTCGTGCGGCCAGATGCCGTCTGAAACCAGGATGGCCCGGCGTAAATCGAGGTCCATTTTAGCCAGGGGCGGGATTACCGCCGCCAGTTCCCGGCGGATGGAACCTTCCCGGATCATGGTGGCCAGCCCCAGGCGCAGTCTTTCCCGGACTTCTTCGGCAGTGATCGGTTCGTGGCAGGAATCCGCGCCGCGTGCCGCCAGGGCCGCCAGCTTCTGGCTGCGGGCACCTGCACCGTGGCCTTCCACGGTTTTATCCCGGTTAATGGCGGCTTCAACGAGCCTGAGCAGATCATCCCGGACAGCATCATTTAGCAGGTTGGACCAGTACATTTCCCCCAGGCCGGTAACTTCGGGCCTGTCCAAAAGGGAAATCATTTCGGCCAGGCTGATGGCCTTTTTGCCTGCTCCCCGGTCGGACCACTGGAAGGAGATGACCGGCGCGGCGGTAAATATCCTTTGGGGCTGTTTGCCGAGCTGATCTAAAAAGATAAACACTCCCTCCAGGCCCATGGCGTTGGAGATAACAGAGCAGTCGGTAATGACGGTGGTGGTTCCGCCCGGCAGCGACAGCCGGGTGAACTCGTCCACCGGCAGCAGGGAATCAATGTGGGCGTGGCCGTCAATGAAGCCGGGAACGAGCGTCTGACCATCCACATCGATTACTTTCGTCCGGGCTCCGGCGGGGAAGTCGTGCTCCGGTCCCGCGTAGGCAATTCTTTCGCCGGCAATGACCACCTGCTGGTCTTTCAAGATTTCACCGGTATAAACGTTTAACAGCCTGGCTCCTTTGATGATCAGGTCGGCGGGTTCTTTTCCGAGCGCCACGTCCCCCAGGCGTCTGCCCAGTCCCGCTGTGAATTCCAGTCTCATGGCAAACAAAGCACCTCGTTCTAATATTCTTGATTCTTTGCGGTTTTCCCGCCCACTTCCTTTCCCCTGCCATGGTTTTAATATAGGACAAATTTTGACTGCCCGTCAAGGTGTTGAAAAGCGAGAAATGAGAACCGGCAGCAAAGCTTTTCTTGACGGTGGGGTCGGGACAGAATAAAATGATGGTATTAAAAAAGCAGGGCAGGTGGCGGGGAAAACGGTGCTGGAAAAGATTGTGCGTGTGCGGAACATCACTTTTGCTTTGGACGGTGCGGTGGTGGCTTTTTCGGGGGGCGTGGACAGCACGCTGATTTTGAAAATAGCTGCGGATATCCTGGGCGACCGCGTGTTTGCCGCGACCATCGATTCCCCCCTGGCCGCGCCCGGGGAGGCGGGCCGGGCGAAGCGGCTGGCTGCCCTGCTGGGCATCCGGCACGTCGTTGTTCCGGGTAAAGCCTTAAGCGACCCGGAATTCCGGCAGAACCCTCCCGAACGCTGTTATCTGTGTAAGCGTCATGTTTACCGGGCAATGGGCGAGATAGCCCGGGAAATGGGAGCCGAAGTTGTCCTGGACGGGGCCAACGCTGACGACACCGGCGATTTTCGCCCGGGCCTGCGGGCGGCCCGGGAGATGGGCGTGCGCAGCCCCCTTCTGGAAGCCGGCCTGACAAAGGAGGAGGTGCGCCGCCTGGCCCGGGAGCTGGGCCTCCCGAACTGGAACCAGCCGGCCCAACCCTGCCTGGCCACCCGGATTCCTTACGGAGAATTAATTACCGGGGAAAAACTGCAACAAATCGCCCGGGCCGAGGAGTTCCTTGCTGAACGCGGTTTTTCTCCGGTGCGCGTTCGCCACCACGGTCCGGTAGCCCGCCTTGAGCTGCCGCCGGAGCAGATCGGCCGGCTCAACGATCCGTCTCTCCGGGAAGAGATTGATCAAGCTTTAAAGCTGCTCGGATTTCTTTACGTGAGCGTGGATCTGGCCGGTTTGCGGAGCGGCAGTTTAAACGATCTCCTGGCGCACCGGACAAAAGAACCGGAGGCATCCGGAGAAACCAGAGGCGGTTAGATTATGCCTTTTGCGGCACCAATATACACTCTCTGCCTTTGGTTGCTCCTTTATGTAAACTGCCCGGATAACTTATTGCCCGGCAGAGAGTACCGTTACGTTAAATATGGATAAGGTGTTTAAAAGCGGCGGACATAAAATACGCAATTTTTTAGAGGATGGAAAAAATGGACCAGCAAAGGCTTAAAGAATTGCTGAACAGCCTTGCGCAAAGGGAGATCAGCGTTGACGAGGCCCTTGCGGAATTGAAAAATCTTCCCTACCAGGATCTCGGCTTTGCCAAGATAGACTGCCACCGCAGCATCCGCTGCGGGTTTCCGGAGGTAATTTTTTGCGCCGGAAAAAAGCCGGAGCAGGTAGCCCAAATTTTCCAACAGCTGGCCGGCGCCCACCAGACGGTTTTGGGTACCAGGGCGAGTAAGCGGGCCTACCTGGCCGTGCGCGAGCTTTGTCCGGACGTTCAGTATTTCCCGGTTGCCCGCTGCCTGATCTACGGCATGCCGGAAAAACCCGCTTTTTCCGGCCGGGTTCTGGTCGTCAGCGCCGGGACGGCGGATCTTCCCGTAGCCGAGGAAGCGGCCGTATGCGCCCGGGCCATGGGCAATCCTGTCGAAACCCTGTTTGACGTGGGTGTTGCCGGCCTGCACCGCCTGCTGGATCACCGGGATTTACTTCAACAGGCGGCCGTAATTATTGTCGTGGCCGGCATGGAAGGGGCCCTGCCCGGGGTGGTAGGCGGCTTAACCGACCGGCCGGTGATCGCCGTCCCGACGAGCGTCGGATACGGGGCAAGTTTCGGCGGCTTAGCCGCCCTTTTGGGAATGCTCAACAGTTGCGCCGCCGGGGTAGGTGTGGTCAACATCGACAATGGCTTCGGGGCTGCCGCGCTGGCCACGGCGATCAACCGGTTAATCCTTTCATTTCAAGGACCCTGACCTTCGCTACCTGCACTGAAAACAGGTCTTTGCCCGCCGTTCGTAGGCCGTCGCGCCAGTGCTCCCGGCAAGGCGAATGGCGAGCCGCCGATTTTCGTTTGCCAATATCGCCGCGAAAAAAGGGGCATGGCGGCCTAACCCTTAATTCCTGTTAATGGGAGTGCGTCCTGTGAAAATCCTTTACCTGGACTGTTTCGGCGGCATCAGCGGGGATATGGTTTTAGGCGCTTTAATTGACGCCGGTGTTCCCCCGGCTTCGGTTGCGGAACAATTAAAGCACTTAGGGCTGGCAGGCTATTCCCTGAATGTTTACCAGGCTCAAACGCACGGTTTCAGGGGTACCAGGTTTGTGGTGGAACCTGCCTGGAATCATCATCAGCCCCGCCGGACCTGGGAAGATATTGCGAGGATCATTGCCAGCAGCGGGCTTGCTCCAGAGATTAAGGAACGTTCCCTGGTTATTTTTGAAAAACTGGCCCGGGCGGAAGGAAAGGTGCACGGAATACCGCCGGAGAAAGTGCATTTTCACGAAATAGGCGCGGTGGACTCGATCGTCGACATCGTGGGAACGGCCATCGCCCTGCACGAGGCCGGCATCGAAAAGGTTTATTGTTCCCCCCTTCCCGCCGGTTACGGCTGCGTCCGCACCGCCCACGGCCTGCTTCCGGTCCCGGCCCCGGCCACCGCGGAACTGCTGAAAGGGCTTCCCATCCGCCCCGTTCAGGTGGAAGGGGAGCTGGTCACGCCCACGGGGGCGGCCATTGCGGCGGCCCTGGCCGAAGGCTTTGGCCCGGTGCCGGCCATGCGGATTGAGCAAACGGGCTACGGACTGGGGAGCAACGATCACGGGCTCCCGAATTTTCTGCGGATTTTCATCGGCGAAAAGCCGGAAGAACTTGCGGAAAAGCACCCGGACAAAAATAAAAGTCAGGCGCCCGGCTTCGAACAGGAGATCTCTTTGCTGGAGACGGCTGTAGACGATTTAAATCCGGAAATTATGGCTTATGCAGCGGAAAAGCTGCTGGCCGCCGGCGCCCTGGACGTCTGGATCACTCCCGTCATCATGAAAAAGGGGCGTCCGGGGAGTTTGCTTACCGTGCTTTGTCTTCCGGAAAAGGAAGACGAATTCCGGCAAATCATTTTTGCGGAAACCTCCACCCTGGGCGTGCGGGTGCGGCGGGAAAAGCGGCATTGCTTGCCCCGGCGGCAGATGAGTGTTAAAACCGGTTACGGAGAAGTGCGCGTAAAAATTGCCGCCGCGGGCGACGGGCCGGGGCACCAGATCAGCCCGGAATACGAGGACTGCCGCCGGCTTGCCCGGGAAAAGGGCGTTCCTTTGAAAAATGTCTATGTGGCTGCCGTAGAGGCTGCTCAAAAAAGTACGGGCATCCCGGAGTGAGCCCGGAATAGGGGTGGGGATTTCCACCCTCAACTCCGGTTCTGTAAAGTTTTTAAGGCATAAACCTATCCCGGGCCGGCAAGATATATGTCCCGGCCGCCTTATCAAATTTGAGCTGTTCGGTACTGAAAATACCGGCCGGTTGAATGGAGCAGAAACGCTGACGGTGCAGAGGGCACAACTGCAGAGGGGGTTCAAAATGGCTGAACTGCTGGTGGAACAGATCAGGCCCGGCCTGAGCGTGCACGGGGTCTTCGCCCTGAAGGTAAAAAAACTCCTCCCCTACCGGGAGGCTC